>JBIKRF010000145.1:0-3816 GCA_044349305.1 Flavobacteriales bacterium | reverse complement strand
CGCAACGGCGCCTGAGATGCCCACTTCGAAGCATCGCGCTATCATTTCCCAAATACTAATCTCACGCTCGGAAGCGCCTACTATCAATTTCTCTAACGTTGTTTTTCCTATTCCGCGTGCCGGGTAATTGATCACGCGCTTGAGCGCTTCTTCATCCTTGTGATTGGCGGTTAATCTGAAATAAGCCAATAAATCCTTGATCTCTTTGCGCTGGTAGAAACTTAAACCACCGTAAATTTTGTACGGGATATTCAACTTCCTTAACGCTTCCTCCATTGCACGAGACTGTGCATTGGTGCGATAAAGAATTGCGAAATCGTGGTAAGTTCCACCGTCCTCCTTCTGTAATTTGAAAATGGTATTCGCCACGAACATACCCTCTTCATTGTCTGTTGGAGCTTGATGAAGACGAATTTTATTTCCTTCATCATTCGCTGTCCAAACATTTTTCTTGATCTGATTTTTGTTGTTTCCTATGATGGAATTCGCTGCTTCGACAATAACCTTTGTTGAACGGTAATTCTGTTCCAGCTTGTACAAAGAATAATCGGGATAGTCTTTTCTGAAGTTCAGAATATTTTGAATGTTCGCTCCGCGGAAGGCATAGATACTTTGCGCATCGTCACCCACCACACAGAGATTCTCGGTCACAGCCGCCAATTGCTTTACAATCAGATACTGCGAGAAGTTCGTATCCTGATACTCATCTACCATGATGAACTGAAACTTATGCTGATATCTATGAAGCACATCTGCGTGATCACGAAACAACACATTGGTCTTGAAAAGCAAATCATCGAAGTCCATGGCTCCTGCTTGAAACAAGCGTTGGTCATACTTCCTAAACACCTCTCCCATCATCGGACGCTTCGCTGCGTGATCGTCTGAAACTAACTCTACTTGTTCCGGATAATCTGCAGCACCGATTAAATTATTCTTGCAGGAAGAAATACGGCTCTGCACCATTCCAGGTTTATAAATCTTGTCGTCGAGCGACATCTCCTTCAGAATATCTTTAATCAAACCTTTGCTATCAGCGGTATCGTAGATACTGAAATTCCGAGGATACCCAATACGATCGGCTTCCGAACGAAGAATGCGCGCAAAAACACTGTGGAAGGTTCCCATCCAAATGTTACGCGCATTGTCCTCTCCCATCAGATTGGCAATACGCTCTTTCATTTCTTTGGCCGCCTTGTTGGTAAAGGTCAACGACAAAATACTGAACGGATCTACTCCATTCTGAATCATGTGCGCAATGCGGTAAGTCAAGACACGCGTCTTTCCCGAACCCGCTCCTGCAATAACCATTAATGGACCTGAAATGTGTCGAGCTGCTGCACGCTGAGCGTCGTTCAACTCACTTAAAAAATCTCTTTGACTCACTGCGCAAAGATACTTTTCCCAAATTGAACACCCCGCCAAAACTTGCACTTTCCCGAAGAAACTTATCAACGCTTTGCGCTACTTTTGCGAAAAGCCTTAAACATGTCTAAAATTTTAATCGTCGACGATGAAGCCGCTATCCGCAGCGCACTCAAAGAAGTACTTGAATACGAGGGATTCGCTATTTCAGAAGCGCCCGATGGTGAAACGGCCTTGAAAATGGTTTTGAAAGAATCATTCGATCTTATTTTTTGCGACATAAAAATGCCCAAACTCGACGGTCTCGATTTTTTATCTGAATTGAAAAAGGAAGACATTCAGGTTCCTGTGGTTATGATAACCGGACATGGAACAATCGATACTGCTGTGGAAGCTATCAAACGCGGAGCCTACGACTTCATTCAAAAACCATTAGATCTGAACCGCGTTATTGTATCTACACGAAATGCCAACAAGCACGATGCGCTCATTAAGGAAACCAAGACTCTTAAAAAGAAGCTCAACAAAGTCAATAGCTCAACGATTATTGGCGAGAGTAAATCTATTCTTGAAATAATAAAAATGATCGACACTGTTGCACCCACCGATGCGCGTGTTTTAATTACTGGCGGAAACGGATGTGGGAAGGAATTAGTCGCTCGACAACTTCACGAAAAAAGCAACAGAGCTACCCAAGCTTTTGTTGAAGTGAACTGCGCTGCCATTCCATCCGAATTAATTGAAAGCGAATTATTCGGTCATGAGAAAGGTGCATTCACCTCGGCCGTAAAAACCAAACCAGGAAAATTCGAATTAGCAGACAACGGCACATTGTTCCTCGATGAAATTGGCGACATGTCTCTGTCTGCGCAAGCCAAGGTTTTACGGGCACTTCAAGAAAATAAAATCACACGCGTTGGAGGCGAAAAAGACATGAAAGTGAATGTTCGAATTCTTGCTGCAACCAACAAAGATTTGAAAAAAGAAATCGCCGCGGGAAATTTCCGTGAAGACTTATACCATAGACTTTCAGTGATTGTCATTAAGGTTCCTTCTCTGAACGAAAGAAAAGACGACCTGCCTCTATTAGCAGATCATTTCCTTCAACAAATAGCCGATGAATACGGGCAACCGAAGAAAAGCATCAACCCGTCAGCTTTGAAGGCATTGCAACAACATGATTGGACAGGTAACATTCGTGAATTCAGAAATGTGATCGAGCGTCTGATTATTCTTTCGGGAGAGTCAATCGATGAAAAAGCAGTGAAGCAATACGCAACCCCCTACTTCAACTGATTTTTCTTTGGAAGCATAAACGGCACGTAGGCCAACAGCACTGCAATACTTCCAACCACTAAGAAAGAAATATTCGGCGTTTGCGGCGGCATAAGAAACGTTGTTCCTATGATAAATAGGGTGTATCCATAAAGCACGAAAGACACTTGATAGTGTTTCAACCCCAGGGCCAATAAGCGGTGATGTATGTGATTTTTATCGGCAAGGAAGGGCGATTTTCCGTTTAAAATTCGGATGGCAAAAACCCTCAGCGTGTCTATCAGAGGATAAGCCAAGATGGCCATGGCGAAAATAGGTTTCGAAACAATTTGCATAGCTGCCGATAATTTCGATGGAGGAAATTCAATCAGCTTCATTGCCAAGACATACATACAAATTCCAATAATAAGTGATCCGGAATCGCCCATAAATATGCGAGCGGGTTGAAAATTAAATATTAGAAAACCTAGCAGAGACCCGGCTAATCCTACAGCCAACAGAGCCAAAGGCATATCACCGGTTTTATAAAACCAAAGAGTAAATGTCACACTTCCAATTAAACCTATTCCACCTGCTAACCCATCTACACCATCAATCAAATTAATGGCATTCACAATAACGATGTAGATAAAAATGGAGAGCACAACACTGAGCCAGTAGGGCAATTTATCTACTTCAAAAAGACCCCAAAACTCTGTTAAGCGAATGTCTGCTAGCACAACCAAAGTAAGTCCGACAAGCAGATGAACAACGAGTTTTTTCAACGGATCAACACCAACAATATCGTCTTTTAGCCCTATGAAAAATAGCGCGAACATTGAAGCAAGTACATATTTGAATTCATTCAACGCCTGCAGCGGATTGTAATTTGCACCCAACTCCCAAGCATCACGTGAAGGAAACCATAAGCAATATGAAATTATTGTTGCGGCGAAAATCAGAATACCACCTAAAGTTGGAATGCTCTTGCGATGAAGCTTTCGTTCATTACTCGGCTCATCTACCAAATGCTTCATCTTCGCCACTTTAATAAGAGGCGGTGTTGCCAGTAATACTATGGCAAACGCACTAAGAAAAGCGAAGACAATATCTTTCAAGCTAGATTCGGTTAGGTTGAATCAAATGTATTCAAAAATCGCGATAAACAGCATGCAATCCTGTTCGAATTCCCAACAT
>JBIKRF010000144.1:0-3841 GCA_044349305.1 Flavobacteriales bacterium | reverse complement strand
GATAAGTTTTCTAAAACGGTTCATGTCACAAATATAATAGACTTTAATAATTTCCGCCCCCAATCGGGCTAAAATCTTCAATATTGGCTCTCTTCCTTTATATTTGTCATTCTCGAGAGAACCCATGGCTGAAACTAAATCGAATTTTCTAGACGCAGACGACCTAAGGCCCATTTTACGGTTCCTTAACAAAAGTTGGTTCTGGATTGTGGGTTGCGCGTTAATTGCATTTGTTGCTGCTTATTTCTATACCCATAGACTTCCTAGTATTTATGCTGCAAAGACCGAGATTTTACTGAGGTCATCGGAAACCTACGATTACCAAAAAAGTATGTATAGCGAGTTGGGTTATATCTCGCTTATGCAAGACGTTACGAACCAAAAGAGAATTATCGCCTCTTATGATATCGTTGAAAAAAGTTTAGATAAGTTAGATTACACGATTTCTTATTATTTGGTTGGAAGGGTAAAGACGCTTCAAGTTGATGAGTTCGATGCTATGAAGGTCAAATGCGATTGGAAGAAAATGGCGTCGGGAATGTACAACGTGCCCATTAACATTAAGGTATTAGACATTGGCCATTACGAACTGAGTTTTGAATATGCTGGGAAATTGAGCTCTGGAACTTATGAATTTGGTAAAGAATACATGGAGCAGTTGTTTACCATTCAACTCGATCTTGCTCAACACGTAGATGAATCCAGACTTTCAACTGTAACCGATCAAAGTTTCCAAATTCGTGTAAGACCAATGAAACAGTTGGTCGATAAATACATGGGTGCTCTAACCATTGAAAATGTTGAGTACACAAGTATTTTAACGCTAACATGCCAGGACGAATTACCAACTCGAGCGAAAACATTCTTAGATACCCTTGCCAAAGTGTACATAGATTACACGCTTTACAACGAAATTGCAATTAACGAGAATACCCAGGCGTATATTGATATTCAGATCAATAAAATTGTTAAAATTATTGACTCTCTGGAATTGGCCATGGAGACGTTCAAGGATGCAAGAGACATTCTCGATTTGAGTAAGGAACAAGATGCAGCCTTTGAAGCTTTAACCAACTCGGATGTTTCGTTGCGTGATTTAGAATTGAGACGAGAGTCTATACAGGGGTTAGAAAATTTCTTGCTGAAGGAACCTGATCGTGCTGTAATACCTCCGATGAATTACCTGCGAGAAGAGGACGGAACGCTCACCGAGTTAGTGAAAGATCTCTTCCAACTTAAACAAAAAAGAAGTTCATTATTGGTAGATGTTAAAGCGCCGGACAAACGTATTCAACGCGTAGATTCCACTCTCCAGACCATACGAAATAGTATTTTCAAATACACACGAGATACGAAAGTTGCAATTGATCAACGAATTGCCGATTTGAAATTGCAGATTGTAGAATTAGAAGCAGAGCTCGCAAACATTCCCAAAAGTGAACGCGATCTTATGTCTATTGAGCGTAAGCTGAAAGTGAATGAAGAGCTTTATACGTTTTTGTTAGAAAAGAAAGCCAATACGGTTATTGCACGAGCAGCAATTATTCCGCAGACAAGTGTAATTGAGGCGGCCCGGAACATGGGTGTTGTTGGTCCCGATCGTCAGAGTATTATTTATTTATGGATAGGTGTTGGAATACTTGTTTCTCTGATTATTGGACTTATTCGCATGCTCTTTTTCGAGCACATTGAGCACCTGCGTGAACTCAAACAGTTGACCAAACTGCCTATAATTAGCGGAATTCCGCATTATGAAGAAATTGAACGAGAGCCCATTGCGATTCATGCAAATCCACGAGGCAATGTGAGTGAAGCTTTCCGAACCTTGCGAACGAATTTACAATACCTCCTGCCAGATAGTGGACACAGTCTGATTTTGATATCATCCCTGCATCCGGGAGAGGGAAAAACGTTTGTTTCAAGTAATCTTGCCGCCACTTTAGCGAAAGCATCTAAAAAGGTTTTGCTATTAGACTTTGACTTACACAAACCAAAGGTTCATAAGATGTTCCGCACGAGCAACACTTTAGGAGTGAGTACTTACCTCATTGGAAAGGCTAGCTTCGAAGATGTGGTTTTCAACTCTGAAATTGAAAATTTAGATGTTGTGCTAGCTGGTCCGGTTCCTCCGAATGCGTCTGAGCTTATTCTGAATGCTAGAGTTGACGACCTTTTGGCGGAAGGATTGAAACATTACGATTATGTAATTATTGATACACCGCCAATTATGCTAATTACAGATAGCCTTGTTTTACTTTCTAAAGTAGATCGAGGAATTCTTGTAATGAATACCCTTAAAGCAACTAAGCAAGGCGTGAATTACCTGGAGGATGTATTAACTCAAAACAGCATATCCAATACCAGTATTCTTTTAAATAACATTAAACAGAAGCGCTGGAGATATTACTACGGTAAGTATGCTTATCGTTATGGATATGGCTATGGTTATGGTTACGGTTATGGCTACGGTTACGGCTATGGCTACGGCTATGGTGGTTATGGTGAAGAAGGCAAGGGTAAGAAGAAGAAAGATAAATAGCAGCGAAAATTATGGTATCGCTCATCATTACAACCTACAATTACGCCCAATACATCGAGCGAGCCATTCGAAGTGCTCTTGATCAGTCGCTTTCCAAAACCGATTTTGAAATAATTGTTGTTAACGATGCCTCCACCGATGCAACTGAAATTATTTTAGAGAACTATTCCGATGTTGTTCGAGTATTTAATTTGAAAGAAAATATAGGTTTGTCAGGAGCTAGGAATTTTGCGATTCGCAAAGCTCGTGGGCAGTTTGTAGCTTTTTTAGATGCAGATGATTACCTGCATTCCGAGACATTGCGCCTTCAGAATTTATTTCTCAATGAGAACAATTCCTTCGATGCAGTAGCTATAGATTATTATGTTGTAAATGAAAGAGGTCAGCACATTGAGCATATTTCATCGAGTGTAAAACCCATTGCATGCGGCATAATGTTTCGTAAAGATTTCTTATTCAATATCGGACTTTATGATGAGAATTTTAAAGCTCGTGAAGAAGAAGATTTGAGAATTCGATGGGAGCAAGCTGGTTATGGTATTTATTACATTCCATTGCCATTGTATCGCTACAGAATGCACGAGAATAACCTAACCAAAGACGATCAGAAAATGGCCGATTATCAAGTTAGATTAAATCAGAAGCACAACCGATGATCAAATTTTTAGATGGAGAACAAGTCTATTTGCGTCCACTTACAATACAGGATGCAAACGATGTTTATTTGAAATGGTTAAATGATTCTGAAGTGACGCGCGGTTTGGCTTCAGGTTATTTTCCAACGACACAACACGAGCTAATCGCCTATATAAGTAGCACCTTGAAAGATCAGAACACAATCTTTTTTGCGCTTTGCGAAAAAGAGAGTAATGGTCATATTGGGAATGTGAAAGTAGATCGCATCGATTGGGTAGCTCAAACTTGTGAACTTGGTTTAATCATTGGCGAAGAATCGGCACGAGGAAGAGGTTTAGGATTCGAAACCATGAACCTCGTGATTGGTTACATATTTCAGGAGTTGAATCTGAATAAAATTACCTTAGCGGTCTTTGAAAACAATCCGGGTGCACTGCGCTTGTATGAAAAATTGGGTTTTCAGATTGAAGGAAGATTTGTCGATCATGTTTTCAAGGAAGGGAAGTTGTGGGATAAAATTTATCTGTCGTTATTCAATCCGAAAAAATAATGAATCTAGCGCTTCTTCAAGCCCGCATGGGTTCTACCCGTTTGCCTGGTAAAGTTCTAAAAGAATTAAATGGAACCCCAGTTATTCAAGCGCTTATCAATAGGGTTGGAAAAGCT
>JBIKRF010000143.1:0-3875 GCA_044349305.1 Flavobacteriales bacterium | reverse complement strand
CTTTCTTGAACTTCCATTACAACAGGACGCTCATCGTTTCCTACTCCTAAAATTCCACTCCAAGCCAAATCTATTTCTATCTCAGAAGTTGTATGAATTTTATGTTGAAGGAAAATTGTCAAAGCTCTTACAACATCTTTCGTATTGCCTTGAACGCTTGTAGATTCTGAATTTGGAAAAAGATGTCGCATTCCACCCATTAAAATTCTTCCATCTATATTTCGAAAATAATTGAAGCCTTGTTGGTGATGAAACGTACCATTTAATATTAAATCGGAAATGGGTTTTGTAACAACTACTTGATTTCTCTTCCCACTCATTTGAAGTTCTGGAAATAATTCTGAATGAAATGAACTTGTACAAAAAGCTACACTGTGTGCCTTCCATATACCCGCTGAAGTTTCAATTTTCACTTCATCTTTTGAAGAAGAATAACTCATGACTTCAACCCCGTTGAACACTAGCACACCGAGACTCAAGGCCCTTTGCCGCATAGCTTTTAACATGGCTCCAGTATTTAACCCGCCTTCATATTTGTTCGAAATAACGCCTACTAAATTCTTGACACCTTGGAATTCTTGAACAGACAAAACAGTGTACGGACGAATATTCAAAATCGATTCGAATGCGTCGTTAAATCGATCGATACTGGCGCAACATTCTTTAAAACTTCCTTCATCTTCCTGAAAAAACAATTCATGCCCCCCATTCCATTCCAATTGTAATTCCTCTTCAGAATAATCGTTCACAAGTTTTTCTATCCCGCGAAATCGACGCGCAGCCAAGCTCACGACTTCATTAAAAGTCATATCTTTCAAATCATCTACAAATTCTGAAAGACTTCCGAAGCATGCAAATCCTGCATTCTTTGAACTTGCGCCATCGCTAAGCCAACTTCTTTCCAGCACAGCCACACGAAAATCAGGACGTTTTTTTTTCAACTCAATCGCTGCTGAAAGTCCAGCAATACCGGCACCCACAACAATTCCATCGTATCCTTCCAAAAACGATTCTCTTTCCCAGTAACTCGTATTCATAAAACAAATCTGCAAAAAAAATTACGGTTCACACAATAAAATAATATTTCCCGCAGGGCAATTAATAAAAAATAAATCTCGTTACGAAATAAGAACCTCTAAACTCCAACGCTATGAAAAAATTGATTGCTGTTTTATTTTGCGCTGGTTACTTAATCAATGCTCATGCAAATTCAACTATTACCATTGAATTTGAAAAAGACTCTGAGAAATTCACAGAAGGAACTTTACGCGCTCTTTCTATCTATGCCGAAGAACTGTATTTAGCAAAAGGGATCAAAGTAACCCTGCAAGAACCCAACAGAAATGCCGACGCTAAAAAACAAGCTCTCTTCTATAAAAGAGAGCACGAGTTAAAAGAGTTTTTCAAAGAAGAACATCTGAACTTCGATCACATTTCATTCATTTATGAAATCGAAGGGAAAAAGAAACTACCTGTAATTTCAATAGAAATTGTATCGCACAACATTGTGGCTGAAATAATTCGACCAGACAGCACATTCACAAACAAAGAAAACATTCAAATTACCTGTCAATACAACGACATCGAATTGGCTCGGGCATTAAGTATAAAAGAACTTAACTCTCAAGATGAATTGTATAACTCCAACATAAGTTCATTCTTCGACAATAAAATTATTTTCATTCGAGAACTATTGAAAATTGAATTTCCTGAAGGAAGGGTTCCGAACAAGCCAGTAACAGCTAAATTGGCCCAAGGCTCTGAACTTGCAAAAAAACAGTTCATCCTACTTCAATGGAATAGCATTAACAAAGAGTGGAATAAAATTGGCTCTGCTAAAAAACCAATCAAAGAAGCGAGCGGATATTACTACAATGTCGTTTTAGAAGAGTCTGGTCTTTACGCCCTTGTCGAGAGTAAATCTACCAGTGTGATTCCCGTTGTCGCAAAAGCTCCAAATAACACCGCTATCAGCTACATCGAAATCATTTCAACCGAGCCCTTCATTCGCATTGAAGGCGTTATATCTGACAACCAACGAGAGGCTAAATTCAAGGCGCCTCGAGATATTGAAAACTATACCATTCGAGCTGTTTGTCAAGATGCTCTAGGCAAAGAGTGGATAGAAGAAACAACCGTTTTTAAGAAATCCTTTTTAAGAGTTTTCCTGAATAGAAAAAAAATCAACGCATACTTCAACAATTAAACAAGCTATGAAAACGATAACCACCACTCTCTTTCTGTTTGGAATTTTGCTTGCAGCAAAGGCCACAGACACGCCAGATGTTCGCTATTTAAAGTTTGAAGAACTGGCAGCTAATTTTAATACTCTAAACACCAAAGGACAAATGCTTGAATGTCATTCCGCTTTCGATGTGTTTCTCCCTGAAGGAAAATTCGCAACCGAAGGAATTGACATTCTTGTACCGGAGACACCAAATGTTCGTGGAGAAAAATTATTGTTTCTTAAGTGGAATTACACCGAAAAGAAATGGTACGCCATTAAAGGAAAAAAGGTCAGTTCTAAAACAATAAACAAAAAGAAGTACCACCTGGTGCATGTAACCGAAACAGGAGTATACGGACTGTTTAACGATGACCGAGCGCAAGGCGAGATAAAACTAGTATTGGCACCCTCACTTCGCGTGCATGGAATTGAGTTCTCGCAAAAGAACGTTCAAGTGAACTTTGAAAACCCCTGTTACGACAAACCTCGATCAACTGCAATCCCCTTCGGATCTGTTTCAATACTCGCTGAATTAAAACTTGACGTCTTTTCGAAAAAAGAAAACAAAACCTCAGTATATCGATTTAAGCTTGGAGAGATTCCCAGTTATCACAGAATCAGAAGTAAAAAGAATCAAACTGTCGTGTTCATCACAAAAAAAGATTTAGCCAAAATCAGCCGTTCACAAACCCCTCAAACCCCAACACCATGAAAAACAAAATTTTAATCATTGGCCTTTTGTTTCTTGGATTTGAAACAATCGCGCAACGTGAAATTCAACGCTGCAATTTCGAAAAGGCTAAAAAAGAAAAAAAGATTTCTTTTAGCGGAATTGTCAACCATATTCGCAACCACGGATACTTCCAACTAAAAGTAAAAAACACAACGAAGGATTCGCTGGCGTTACATGTTGAAACCGGTCGCGTGTTTTATACCGCCACCAATGAATTTCAACCTTTCGTTGTTCTTCGTTCAAGGGAAATTTATCTCGCTCCAGGAGAAGAAAAAACAACACTCTTGAATACTGCGTGTGGAAATGCTTCAGCTCGATCAACATCAGATGGTTTTCACGATTTAGGCGTCACTGAAATGGCGGCTCCTGAGTTAGTCGCTGCTCTGGAAGAAGTAGAAGCAAAACGCCTCGGAAATTGTACCGGAATTCAGCAATTGGTTTGGTCATTCACAAACAATCACAGTGTTGCATCAATTGTAAGATATGATGACGGCAAAATGAAGCCTAGCGAATTACAGGTTATTGCCGCAAAGCACAAGCACGTTTCCATTCCAAGGTACCAGGTAGATTATCAAGAAACTTCAGAAAATGACGGCTTAGCCTTTTCCGGGAAACCCAATCGCCTAGAAAGCAGCCTTCAATTCATTTTAGAAGATCAGGAAGATGTGCGTGTTGTACTTAGAAATGAACAAGGCGAAATTGTGAAATTTGTTGAATTAATTCATGGACAAAAAGCCGGACAGTTCAACCTTCCCATTGATCTTGATGTATCTGGATTTGACCGAGGGAATTATTCCTTGGCTGCTGAGAGCAGCAATGGAAAGCCGCTGAGCCAAATGACTATTCAAATCTAACTCCCTTCGGGGAGTTATTTTTCTTTCGAATTATTACTTTTCGGAGTATCTTTACTTGTGA
>JBIKRF010000056.1:0-14791 GCA_044349305.1 Flavobacteriales bacterium | reverse complement strand
GACGTAGACTATGTAGCAACCATTGGTGGCGATGCCAGTCAATTAACGACCTACACGTGGGATTTTGGAAACGGCCAAACGGGAACAGAACCTGATCCAGCGCCTGTGAATTACGGCACTGCAGGAACGTACACGGCTTCTTTGCAAACCGTTATTTCCAATTATGTCATAACTTCTGTTGACTTGGCCGGAGTGAGTGGAAATTGGGATGGTGACGTAGACGATTTTTTCAATTCGGCAGATCCTTATTTCACCATAAATAATTCGTCAGGAACAGTGGTTTACACGAGTGGGACAGTAGATAATCAGACCAGTTCCTCATATGCCAATATAAATTTCATTCTTTCTGATCCACCCTACACCATTACCTTCTGGGATTCTGACGACATCACTCAAGACGATAACCTTGGAACTTCTTCCTTCAATATTGCTGTTGGCACTCAAACCTTCAATGCTGGAAACGGAACTTCTGGAACCATTAACATTGCATTGAGCGAAGTAAACAATGTTTCGGCCTCTACAACAATTAGTGTTTTCCCTATATCTGACGCGATTGTTAGTGTAAATGGCAATGTGATCTCATGCACGAACGATACGCTTCCAACTTATTTCTGGTATTACAACGGAACAATGATTCCCGGTGAATCTGGAGCAAATTTAACCATGACCGAGTCTGGGTATTATTCAGTGTTTGTGCAGAATGAATTTGGATGCTCTTCTACAAGCGAACCTTATTTGTATTGCCCTCCTATTCAGATCTTTTGGAACGCTGCCGCCGACCAGTTGTCGGTAGAAGATTTATTCGATTCGTATCAGTGGTTTTATAACGGAGTGCTTTTGCAAGGTGCCATAACCTATTATTTAATTAGTCCGCCAAACGGTGTTTATGAGTTGGAGGTTACGAACAGTTACGGATGCGTTATCACCTCTAATATGATCACTGTGAACGTGGGGGTTGAAGACATTGCGAAAGAAGACCAATTGAACATTTACCCGAATCCGATTGTCGATGTTTTGAATGTTCAGTGGAATAATACAACTGAAACGGCAAATCTTTCGATACGCGATCTTTCAGGAAGGCTCATTCGTGCAGAACGCGCAGGGAACGGAAACGCAGTGCTTGATCTTTCAGATTTATCGAGCGGCAATTATATTTTGGAATTGCAAACAGCGACTGGAACCCTTCGCAAACACATTGCGAAACAATAATCTGTTTTCTTGGGATTTATAGCCTTTTCAGGCGCGATTTATTCCTGTAAATAATGATTTCTGCAACACCTAAATTGAGTGTCCAGCTAATCCATGCCACAAATCTATACAGCTCCATGGGTGATGCTTCTACCATAGGAACGAGTATCACTTTCCAACCGCGCAGCGTTACTGCGGAAAGTGTAAGTGCGTAAGATCGAATCATCCAATATTCATGTTTCTTCCAGTTTTTATTTTTGGCTTGTAAAATCGCGAAGAGAGTTGTAAGCCACCAAAGAATAGATAAAATGACAAAAGCGCTTTGCGATACCCATCCGCCGTTTGCGTAGAAACTTATGATAAATCCCGATGGCGCACCAAGGAAAAGAATTACGAATACATAGACGTAACCATAAGCGCGATGGAGCTTTGCATATTTCGTTTGAATGGTTTTTGAGAATTGTGTTAATCCAGCAATTAACGCGTAAACACTCACATAGATATGAGTGAAAAAGGCGTGTTTCCATAAATCTATTTCGAAAAACCGTTCTTTGGTTCGAATAAAACCAACGTTCGTTTTCATTGGAAAATATTGGAAGGAAATTTTCAATAAGAGAATCGAAAAGTAGAAGACGGCAAGCCAGAAAATGATTTTTGTGATAGGTATTTTTCTAATCCAAGAATATTTCTGCATGTATGCGTAAATTTAAATTAAATTAGAAAAAAAATTTTATGCGTAAACTAGTTTATTTATTCTTGGGGTGTTTTATGTTTTCATGCGGTGACAGTGCCCCATCAGAAGTGAAGTCAGATGCCGATTCCGGAAATAAGGAAAGCGAAGTAACACATGGTAAATTTACAGGTTCCTTTGTTGGTGCGTTTGGAAATAATAAAATTACAATTCAAATAGCAACAATTGAAAACGGAAAAGTTGAGGGTAGATCAATAGTTGCGGGTAACGACAGGCCCTTTTCTGGAACATATTCCAAAATAGATGGCGGTTATTCTTTCGTTGCAAATGAGCCCGGCGATAACAAAGACGACGGTCAATTCAATTTTGAATTGTATGACTCAGATCCGAATACACTTCGTGGTTCTTGGAGACCAAACAATAAACCTGCGAACAAAAAAGATTACGTCTTGATCCGTAAGCAATTTGTTTATCAAGCGAATGTGGGAATGTATCCAGAGGCGTCGAACAGACTTTTGGAAGGGTCTGATCTAGAGATGTTATCATTGATGCAGTTGGGTGAAATGCGAAATGAAATATTCGCTCGACACGGTTATTCTTTTAAGAAATTGGAATACCGTCAACTCTTTGAAAAGTATGACTGGTATGTTCCTGTTTCAACAAATGTCGAAGCCGATTTAACTCAAATTGAAAAGGCCAATGTTGCGAAAATCAAAGAGTATGAGAGTTACTACAAAGATTTAGGCGAATTCGACGCTCGCTAATTGAATTACCTAACTCTAGGATAAAACGCTTCTTCGAAATGGAAAATTTTCGAAGGGGCGTTTTCTGTTTCCACAATAGAAACCACGTCGAATCGAGGTTCTAGTGATTGATTGTGTAATACGATGTAGAGGTGAGCTGCACGAATGAGCTTCTGTCGCTTGCGCGGATTCACAGCATCTAGCGGGTTCCCGAAGGCATCGGTGCTTCGAGTTTTCACTTCAACAAAGACCAACTGATCATTATCAATCATGATTAAATCTATTTCATAAGGATCTATGCGCCAGTTCATTGCGACTTCTTTATATCCTTTTTTCTTTAAAAAAGTGAGAGCAGTGGCCTCGCCTTTTTTTCCTAAAGCGGTGTGATTCATGTTTCAGCAATTACATTTGCTGCAAATTATTTCAGTCTATGAAGAATCTTCTTGTTTTCATGTTTGTGTTTATGGGCATAACAAGTTTCGCTCAGAGTTCAACCGAGCCACAGTCTTCATGGGGTGGGGTTTCTGACCGAAAAGGACAGAATTATATCTATTGGGGTTATAACCGTGCTTCTTACCTAAGAAGCTACATTCATTTCAAAGGAGATGGGTACGATTTCGAATTGAAGGAAGCAAGCGCAACGGATATGCCTTCGAAATATGATCCGAATGTTTATTTCAACGTTAGAAATTTAAGCATCCCTCAGTTCAATGTTCGATTTGGACACTTTATCACGGATCAGTTTTCTGTTTCTCTTGGATGGGATCATATGAAGTACAGACTAACCCCATTGCAGTCATGTATTTTAAATGGATACATTGACACAGCGAAATACGACGCGGGTGTATTGAATAATCCTACAGGTAGTTTTAATAACCAGCAAATTACATACACCACAGATTTCATGGACTTCCACCACAGCAACGGATTCAATTTTGTTCGCGCTGCTGCGGAATACCGTGCTCCTGTATGGAGAAACAAAACCAATCAGTGTGGACTTTACATGTGGTGTTCTGGAAACCTAGGATTCTTTTTGCCTTGGACAGACTTCACATTTTATGGCGAGCGCCATTTGAATAAGCTTCACCTTGCAGGATGGGGATGGAGCGCTTCTTCAGGGTTGCGCTTTGAAGCAGGTAAACATTTCTTCGCGCAAGTGGGTGCGCAATTCGGAAGATCGTATTTAGGTGACATCATGTTGGAAGACGGTGACAGAAACGCTCGCGCCCAACAAGCCATTACCTTCTTGGAACGCTCATGGTCTATCGGAACCTACTTTGGTGGAAGTAAGAAGAAGTAAAATACTACGTATTAGATATGTATCGCGCGCTTCGCCGTAGCATCCAACGCTGCTTCCTTGAAGCTCTCGGTGAATGTCGGATGAGCGTGAGAGATGCGTCCAATGTCTTCCGCGCTAGCGCGGAATTCCATAGCAACAACAGCTTCAGCAATCATATCTGCGCAACGCGGACCAATCATGTGAACCCCTAAGATTTCATCGGTGTCTTTGTCGGCCAATACTTTCACCAATCCATCGGTGTCCATACTTGCACGCGCTCTTCCGCTCGCCTTGAATGGGAAGCTACCTACTTTGTAGTTCTTGCCCATCTCTTTTAATTGCTCTTCGGTATATCCAACACTCGCAACCTCTGGCCAAGTGTAAACAACGCCTGGAATTAAGTTGTAGTTGATGTGTGGTTTTTGTCCGGCAATAACTTCAGCCACAAATGTTCCTTCTTCTTCGGCCTTGTGCGCAAGCATAGCGCCTTTCACCACGTCGCCAATAGCGTAGATGTTCGGAACGCTCGATTGCAAATGATTGTTCGTTACAATTCTTCCGCGCTCGTCTACTTGAACGCCCGCTTTGTCTAATCCTAAATTGTCTGTGTATGGCTTTCTTCCAACCGAAACAAGAACGTAATCTCCTTCAAGCGTTAACTCTTCTCCTTTCGCGTTGTCTGCTTTCACCGTAACAGTTTTTCCTTTCGAAGTAACTTCTTTCACTTTGTGTGAAAGGAAGAATTCGAAACCAATAGCAGTTAATGATTTTTGAAGTTCTTTCCCCATTGTCTTATCCATCGTTGGAATAATTCCGTCCATGAATTCAACCACACTCACCTTCGATCCAAGGCGCGCATAAACGCTACCGAGTTCAAGTCCAATGACACCACCACCAATCACAATCAAATGTTTTGGAACTTCTTCCAACTTCAATGCTTCGGTGCTTGTGATGACACGTTTTTTATCTATTTGAATGAAGGGTAGGCTCGCTGGTTTTGATCCGGTAGCTACTATGAAATTTTTTCCGCTCACCTCTTCGTTTGTTCCGTCTGCTTTCGCAATAGAAAGCGTTGTAGATGAAGTGAAAGTGCCGTGTCCGTGAAGAACAGTCACTTTGTTTTTCTTCATCAAATAATCAATGCCTTTTGTTGTTTGGTCTACCACGTCTTGCTTACGCTTCACCATTTGTCCAAGGTTCACTTTTGGTTTTGAACCCAAGTCAATTCCGTGTGCTTCGAAGGTGTGAACCGCTTGGTGGTAGTGCTCGCTAGAATCAAGTAACGCTTTCGAAGGAATACATCCTACGTTTAAGCAAGTTCCTCCAAGTGTTGAATAACGCTCAACCAATGCGGTTTTCATACCCAATTGAGCGCAACGAATAGCGGCAACGTATCCGCCCGGACCCGCACCAACAACAACTACATCGAAATTTTCCATGGTGCAAAGATAAGCACGTCAATCGATGACCTCGCTTTCTTTTGCTTTAGATTTTTTTCGCTCTTTGAGGTAAGCTCTGATCACAAATCCGTTGGTAAGCAAGATAAACCCGAGAATTATAAGTTCGAGATGATCTTTAATTCCCGGTACTTTTTCGCCCAGTAAATACCCAAGTAGTGTAAGAGATATTACCCAGGCCACGGCACCCACAATGTTGTATCCAACGAATGATTTAAATGGCACACGTATTACACCTGCTAAAATCGGGGCAAAGGTTCTAATGTAGGGCAGGAATTTTCCCATAATGAGCGTTTTTCCGCCATGTCTTTCGTAAAAAGTACGAGTGGCTTCGACATATTTCTTTTTGAAGAAGAAGGAGTCTTTTCGGTTGAAAATAGCCGGACCCACTTTCCATCCGAAATAATATCCGAATAAACATCCGGCCAACGATGCAATGGACATGTAGACAAGTAAACTATAGATTGAAGTGTCCAGAAGTTCAGGCTGTGTAGAAGTAATGAGTCCAGTGAAAAACAAAAGTGAGTCACCAGGAAGGAAGAAGCCAATGATAATTCCATTTTCTGCAAAAAGAATAATCAACACCAAGGCTAGTCCGCCTATGTGCAGTATTTGTTCCGGACTGGTTATGCTATAAATAAAATCCCACATCAGACTGCAAATTAGTCTTTTCTTCTTTCAGAATGTTTCTTGATTATCTCTAACTAACAACAGCTATTCGTTAGGAAGTTTTTTTCGGGTATTCTACTCGGATAGTTTTGAAGTTGCTCGGGTCATATTTCACATTCACTGCTGAACCCACGGAATACATGGGTTCATTTTCGCAGCGATCTTCTGTACGAACTCGAATGGTTTCGCCACCTTTAGGTGTGTATTCAATAACCGGATAGAAATACTTCTTTCCTTTTTCCGAAGCGCTCATCCAATTGACGATACGACCGGAAGTCTTTTCGCTTTTAAGTGCAAAACGAAACGTGTCTTTGAATAAGTATATACCTATTCCAATCGAAAAAAGAGCCAACATGGTATAGGGAATGTAATCTGGAATGTTCTCTAACATAATTTACAATTTCACAAATGAAACCACCGATTGCTTATTCTCAATCGCAATGACTAAAGAGTAGATTCCAGCAGGTAAAGATTCTATGTTAATTTTTTGATTTGAAGTAACAACGGTTTTGTTTTGCATAGCAACGCGACCGGTCATGTCGAGAATGGTTATTGTACCATTTCCACTGAAGCTACTAGTTAAAGTAATCTCAGACTTCGCCGGGTTAGGGAAAGCGTTAATAGAGAATGCACCCGGTTCTTCAACTTGACTCACAACATTTGCTAGGTAACGAACCACACCCATATCATTTAATTCTTGAGAGCTGAGGCCGGCACAAACAACTCTTCCGTCTGTTTGCAGAGCAATGCCATAGGCATCGTCGAACGAATCACCTAAAGAGGTAACGACATTTCCTGTTCCGCCCCATGTAGGGTCTAACATACCGTCATAACTAAAGCGGGAAGTCACGAAATCGCGAAGCATAAATCCAGAACTTGTTGTTCCGCAGGCGTACCAATTGTTATCTGCGCCGAGGGTGCAATCGAAGAAAGTACTGTACCCACCGACAGCGTTAGTAAATGTACCGTTGCTTCCGAAAGAAGGGTCTAATGATCCGTCTAAATTGTGGCGACGTGCAATGGAAGATGAGCTGTTGGTTCCTACAGCGATTAATCTCGAATTTGAATATTCAATATCGTAGTAAGTCCCGCCAGATGAATCGAGCCACAAGCCATTGTTTCCGAAGGCCGCAATTGGGCCTCCATTCAAGTTCATGAGCAGAATCATGGGTGTTGAACTGAAGGTATTTGGATTGTACTTGTCTCCGCAAATAGCGATAGCTCCTTCTGTTACAATGGTTGCTCCTGCAACTGTAAATTCGTCTGTAGGGCTCGTCTGGTAGTAAGCTGTTCCGTTTGTGCCAAACGAGGTGATTAAGTTTCCTTGTATATCAATACACTGAACAGCAATCGAAGTATAGCTGAAGCCAGGTGTGTATTTTCTTCCAACTAAATAAATTAGGTTGTTGTGAATAAGCACCTGATTGATATACTCTTCACCGCTGTCTAGATTTGTTTCATAGATACCGTTAACCCCGAAAGTAGGATCTAGCGAACCGTCGACTCTAATTACCCAGGCAGCAATTTCTGTGTCGGCCATGGTTAAGCTTTTTGCTCCAACTAAAATAATATTTCCATTCGGAAGAAGAGCCATGTCGTAGGCAAAATCAGATCCTGCAGTATTTGAAAGAGTGAATACTCCGTTGTTCCCGAAAGACGTATCGTAACTGCCATCTTCATTCAACTTAACTACTATAATATCGAAATCCATGGCTGTACCGGTTGTTCCGCATAGTAATATTTTATTATCGCTAAGGACAATTACATCTTGGGCATTATCGAAAACGCCTGTTGGATTAACCAAAAGGATTCCATCGGTATCGAGCGTAGGATCCAATTCTCCAGGCTGGGCAAAGCTGTATGTTCCGAAAAAGGCAAAGGCAACAAGCGAGAATAAAAATTTTGTCATGTTGAAAGAGATTAAGTATTCCTACAAATATACTCTTCAATTTTTTTTACCGCGATGCAATTCATTCGCCGTTGTGATTTTTGTGCGGAAGGAAGAATGCCCTCTATTACAATTTCACAAATGAAACCACCGATTGTGTGTTTTCAATTATTACAACGAGCGAATAAATACCACTTGGCAATTCTTGAACATCTATTTTTTGGCTTGAAGAAACAAGAATTTTTTGTTGAAGGAAAAAGCGACCAGTAACATCTACGATTTTTACTATGCCTGTGCCAGCGATGTTGCTGGTTAAAGTAATTTCATTGTTAGCCGGATTAGGAAAAATACCAAGCCCGAACGAATTATTTTCTTCAATACCAATCACACCCTCACAAATGCAATTCGCATTGTAAGCGTCATTTGCTGTATTTGCTAAACCATCGTCGCAAGGATCACCGGTAAAGTGACAAGACCCGTCATCTAGGTTAGCTGCTGCGTTGTAGTTGCAAGCATCAAACACTGTGCAGCCAGCTATCTCAACAACAACCATATCATTCAAATAGCGAACAACTCCTATTTCATATCCTTGATTGGCGTGTCCAGCGCACACAACCTTACCGTCGGTTTGAAACCCTAGGCATCGAGCTTCGTCGTTCCAGGTTCCGAGTATTGTTTCTGCGCCCCCAAGTGATCCCCAAGTACCGTCAATAAATCCATCACTGGATATTCTTGTTGTAATAAAATCAGTAGTTTGCCCCATAGACTCTGTTTTTCCCGTAGCGTACCACTTGTTGTCTGCACCTAACTTGCAATCGTAATAAACACTATTGAAGCCAAATGGATTTATGCAATACCCGCTGTAGCCGAAAGTAGTGTCTAATGATCCATCTAAATTATGTCTTCTCAACATTCCTGTTGTACCATTTGTTCCGGCTGCAATTAACTTCGCGTTGTTGTATTCAATATCGAAATAGCTAGCTTCAAAGCTAATGTTCGTATAATTTAACCACAAACCGTTTGTTCCAAACGATGCATCAGGCAAGCCGTTCGATGTCATAAGCATAATCATAGGAACGCTAATTGCAGCTACCGGATCATATTTATCTCCGCAAATGGCAAGGGCACCAGAAGGTAATATCGTTGCTCCGTTTACAGAAAATTTATCCGTGGTATTTGGCTGGAAGTAGGCCGTTCCGCCTGTTCCAAATGCGGGTACTAAATTTCCTTGAAGATCAATGCACTGCACGGCAATCGATGAGTAGCCTACGCCAGGTGTGTTTTTACTTCCTACTAAATAAATTAAATTGTTGTGAATAATTACTTGATGAATGAATTCCTCTTTTCCTCCTAAATTCATTTCATAAACTCCACCAACTCCAAAGGAAGTGTCAAGAGTGCCATCGGGCGTTATAACCCAAGCGGCAAATTCGGTGTCTGCATCACTTAGCGCTTTCGCCCCCACAACAATGATATTTCCATTTGGAAGAATTTCCATATCATAGGCGTAGTCATTTCCTGCTGTGTTTGGAATAATGAATGCCCCGTTTGTGGCGAAGGTAGAATCGAAGTATCCGAATTCTGTTAACTTGGTTACAAATAGGTCCAAATCTGTCGATGTTCCTGCTGATCCGCAAAGAAGAATTTTATTGTCGCTTAAAACAATAACATCTTCCGTATTATCTAATGGACCGGTGAAATTGTCTAAGCCGGTTAGTAAAGTACCCGTGTTGTGGAAAGAAAGATCCAAAGATCCTGCTTGTCCATAAGCGTTCATTCCAATCAAGATCGTTGCAAGAAAGGAGAATAAATATTTTTTCATCTTGAGAGAAATTAAGTAGTCATACAAATATAGTATTCATAATTTTTACGGCGATGCAATTTATTCCTATTACTTCGTTACGACATTTGCACTGTTGCTTCCAACATAAAAAATTGAAATGAATCCTGTAAAAATACTTTGGGCCGACGACGAGATTGAATTGCTAAAACCGCACATTCTTTACCTTGAACAAAAGGGCTATGTGCTTACGACCGTGAACAACGGAAGATCGGCTATTGATTGTGTGAAAAAAGAGTTTTTCGACATTGTTTTTCTAGATGAGAACATGCCCGGATTGAGCGGTTTACAGGTGCTTCAAGACATGAAGGCCATAGACTCTTCGCTTCCCATTGTTATGATTACCAAGAGTGAAGAAGAGCACATTATGGAAGATGCCATCGGTTCGAAAATCTCTGATTACCTCATTAAACCGGTTAATCCGAATCAGATTTTACTTACGATAAAAAAGAACCTCGACGAAAAACGTTTGGTAAGTGAAAAGACCACCAACGATTACCGCCAAGAGTTTCGCGAGATAAGCATGCAGTTGGGTCAGCGCATGAACGCTGAAGAGTGGAAGAATTTCTTCAAGAAAATGACCTATTGGTCACAAGAGCTTCGCGGCTCGAACGACGAAGGAATGAACGAAATTTTCAAGACGCAACGCAGAGAAGCGAACGAGCAATTCTCGAAATTTATTAAGCAGAATTACCTCGAGTGGATGAAAGATTTTTCAAAGGCACCTTTGCTTTCGAACTCGGTTTTTCGTCAGCGTGTTGCACCTTTGGTTGCTTCGGCGAAAGCCGATGAATCTGTCTTCATGTTGGTCATAGACAACTTGCGTTACGACCAATGGAAGACGCTTATTCCACACATAAAACCATTTTACAGAATTGAAGAAGAAGACTTATTCTTCAGCATTCTTCCTACAGCCACCCACTATGCACGCAATGCGCTCTTCTCTGGTTTAATGCCCTCAGAAATGCAGAAGCTTTATCCGAATTGGTGGAAGAGTGAAGAAGATGAAGGTGGAAAAAACCTGCACGAAGAAGATTTTTTAGGCGCTCAATTGAAGCGTTTGGGTCTCGATGTGAAATGGTCTTACAACAAGATTACAAATTATCATGCAGGAAAAAAATTAGCCGATTCATTCACGAATTTGTTGAAGAATAACTTGAATGTAATCGTCTACAATTTCGTTGATATGCTCAGCCATGCGCGCACAGAAATGGATGTGATTAAAGAGTTAGCAGATGATGAGCCAGCGTACCTTTCATTAACGGAAAGTTGGTTTGAGCACAGCGCACTGCTGGAAATGCTGAAGCACTTGTCTGAAAAGAAATGCAAGGTAATTATTACAACAGACCACGGTACAGTGCGTGTTGAGAATCCGATTCGCATTGTCGGAGATCGCGCAACCAATTCAAACTTACGCTACAAGGCGGGAAGAAATCTCGATTACAATCCGAAGGAAGTTTTTGAGATTCGCAACCCAAGTGACGCGCATTTGCCGAAACAAAACATTAGCACAGCTTTTGTTTTCGCTACCGACAACGATTTCTTTGTTTATCCGAACAACTACAATCAATTCATGAACTACTACCAAAACACCTTTCAGCACGGAGGTATTTCGCTAGAGGAAATGATTATTCCATTTATTGTTTTACAATCGAAGTAACATGCAGCAGTTTGAAGTTCAGTCGTTGGAAGAGCTAGAACCGCTGGCATGGCAATTCATTCAGATACATCCTTCAGGAGTATTTTGTGTTGAAGGAGAAATGGGTGCTGGCAAGACGACATTCATCTCGCTTATTGCGAAGCTATTGGGAGAAGAGAACACAAGCTCTCCAACATTTTCATTGGTGAATGAATATCACCTTGGTGACAACGAACGCATGTATCATTTCGACTTATACCGAGTAAAATCAAAAGCCGAACTACAAGAGTTCGGCTTCGAAGATTATTTATACGGTGCTAGGTATGTCTTCATCGAATGGCCAGAAGTGGCATTCGACTATTTAGACAATCCTCGTTTTCTTCGCATTTGCGAAGAAGGAGGAAAGCGCGTTTTTGAATTTTAGTGTGCTTTGTGAGCTGGAGCAACCGAAGGAGCTGCTTCTACCACAACTTTGTGCTCTTCAACTTTAGCACCTTCAGTAGCATGAGCGTCGGCTGCATGAGCAGTCGTATCAGCAGCAGCTTTATGGTCTTCGTGTTTCACTTCTTCAACCTCTTTCGCAGGAACTGAACCTGGAAGTTTAGTCATTGGAACTGCTGCGTTGTTGTTAATGTTCACGAACATTAAGGTTAAAATAGCAGCAAGCGGAACAATCAACCATAAGAAGAATGAGCTTTGCTTTGGAGAATCTGAATGTGACATAGTTTTTATTTTGCGGTTCAAAAATAGCAGATAATTCCAACCTTTCAAAAATAATAAGCAAGGTTTCGTAACTTCGAAGATGAGAATACTCAGCTATGGCCCTTTCTAAAAAACATTTTCACTCCATTGCGCTAGAAACAGCGCTTTCACCGCAAGAAGAAATGCTGCACGTTGGAAAGAACATGCAACGCTTAACCATTGGTATTCCCAAGGAAACCTCGTTTCAGGAACGTCGCGTGGCTCTTGCTCCTGAAAGTGTTGGTTTATTGGTGAGCCGAGGACATGATGTCATCATAGAATCTGGCGCCGGTAACGAGAGTAATTTTTTAGATCACGACTACAGTGAATCGGGTGCAACCATTGTTTACGACCGCAAACAAGTCTTTCAAGCCAACGTAATCATGAAGGTGGCTCCGCCGAGTTTGGAAGAAATAGAGTTAATGCCAGGTAAGCAAACGCTTATTTCAGCATTGAATTTACCGGTTCAATCGAAGGAGTGTTTCGTTCAACTTTCAGTAAAAAAAATCACAGCCATCGCTTGGGATTACATTCAAGATAAAAAAGGAATTTACCCCATTGTTCGCGCAATGGCAGAAATAGCAGGCAACACGTCAATCATGCTCGCTGCCGAATACCTCAGTCACCATACCGGTGGAAGAGGACTCATGCTCGGCGGAATTACGGGTGTTCGTCCGACAGAAGTAGTCATCATTGGCGCTGGAACAGTTGGAGAAAACGCCGCTCGCGCCGCCCTCGGTTTGGGTGCAAGCGTGAAGCTTTTCGATAACAGTATTTATAAGTTGAAACGCATTCAGAACGATTTGGGTGTTCACCTTTGGACCAGCACCATTCAGCCTTCTGAACTTTCACGTGCGTTGAAATATGCCGATGTGGTCATTGGTGCCATTCGCTCGAAGAAGGGAAGAACCCCTGTTGTTGTCTCTGAGGAAATGGTACAAGACATGAAAGAAGGAAGTGTGATAGTAGATGTGAGCATCGATCGCGGCGGATGTTTTGAAACATCTGAAGTAACGAACCACGAGAATCCGACCTTCCGCAAGCACGGTGTTATTCATTATTGTGTTCCGAACATTGCAGCGCGCGTTTCAAGAACAGCATCGTATGCACTCTCAAATATTTTCGCTCCTGTAATTTTAGATTTAGGAGATGAAGGTGGAATTGTGAATCTGATTCGAAATCAGAAAGGATTCCGCAATGGCGTCTACCTCTATCACGGAACCCTTACCAATGAAGACATTGCCACGACTTTCGATTTGTCGTGGAAGCCGTTAGAATTGCTTATTGAAGCCATTTAACAAAAAGCCCCACCGAAGTGAGGCTTTTAAAGTTGTTATTCGTTAGAATTACATGAACGCTTCCATTGGCGGACACGTGCAAACTAAGTTTCTATCTCCGTATGCGTTGTCTACACGACCGACGCTAGTCCAGAATTTATTTTCACGAAGACCAGGCATTGGATAAGCAGCAGCACTGCGAGAATAAGAATGGTTCCATTCGTCTGCAGTTAATTCTTGCGCTGTGTGTGGAGCCATTTTCAACAAGTTGTCTTGTTTGTCAGCAGCACCGCTTTCAACATCTAAAATCTCTTTTTTAATTTGAATCATTGCATCGCAGAAGCGATCCATTTCAACCAATGGCTCACTTTCGGTTGGTTCAACCATCAATGTTCCAGCTACAGGGAAAGATACTGTTGGAGCGTGGAAACCGTAGTCCATTAAACGCTTCGCAATGTCTTCCACTTCAACCCCGAAAGATTTAAATGAACGACAATCCAAAATCATTTCGTGTGCAACGTGCCCGTTCGTTCCAGTATAAAGAACATCGTAGTGATCTTTCAAACGTGCCTTCATGTAGTTCGCGTTGAAGATTGCAACTTTCGTTGCATCTGCCAATCCGTCGAATCCTAACATTTTAATGTAACCGTAAGAAATCAATAAGATCAAAGCGCTTCCGAATGGAGCAGAACTTACACCGTTAATTCCATGCTCTCCGCCTGTTTTCACAAATGCGTTAGATGGAAGGAAAGGCTTCAAGTGAGCAGCAACACCAATAGGGCCCATGCCAGGACCACCACCTCCGTGAGGAATAGCGAAGGTCTTGTGTAAGTTCAAGTGACAAACGTCTGCGCCAATGTTACCCGGATTGGTAAGACCAACCTGAGCGTTCATGTTCGCACCATCCATGTATACTTGTCCGCCGTTGGCGTGAATAATATCTGTAATATCGTTAATGGCTTCTTCGAATACACCGTGTGTAGAAGGATAAGTAACCATTAATGCAGCAAGGTTGTCTTTGTGCAATTCTGCTTTCTCGCGAAGATCTGCAACGTCTACGTTTCCGTTTGCGTCACACTTCGTTACTACAACTGTTAAACCGGCCATTACTGCAGATGCCGGATTTGTTCCGTGCGCAGAAGATGGGATGATACAAATGTTACGGTGATGATCACCGCGACTTCTGTGGTAAGCCATAATAACAAGCAATCCTGCTAACTCACCTTGTGCACCTGAGTTCGGTTGAAGAGATACTCCAGCGAAACCTGTACACTCGCACAAATCTTTCTCAAGTTCTACCAACATCTTTTGGTAACCTGCGGTTTGATTCGCTGGCGCGAAAGGATGAATGCTATTGAACTCCGGCCAAGACAATGGAA
>JBIKRF010000055.1:0-14920 GCA_044349305.1 Flavobacteriales bacterium | reverse complement strand
AAAAATCTTCTTCGTAAATGCGTCCGCGCAATGCCGGATAGTAAGCATTCAAATACGCAACAGACTCGTCGTCTACTTCAACGACAGAAGTTTCGTAAGGAAGCTTCATGAGGAATTGCGTTAAGGCACCCGTTCCCGGACCCACCTCTATGATTTTCTTTGTTTCGCCAACGCCCGTAATGGCTTCAGCAATTCTTTCGCAGACAGACAGATCCAAAAGGAAATGCTGACCCAGGTGTTTTTTCGGACGTACGTTCACTCTGCAAAGCAAAGCGAAAATGCCTATACTTATGATGCATTTGTTGAACAATAGGAAGTGAAAAAGTAGCAAACCTAAAATCTAAACCTCGAGATAATTAGATTAGTTTCGAAATGTGGTAAGCTATCTCGATATAATTCTAGTGCTCATTTTAGTGTGGGCACTTTGGCGCGGTTGGATGAACGGGTTCGTTTCTGAATTGTTTTCATTTTTAGCCTTCTTTGTAGGCATATACGCCTCTGTGTATTTGTCAGCTTCTGTAGCTAAGATGATGGGTGTTTCCGATGGTTCTATTGGATCGCGTGTCGCTGCATTCCTAGTCATTTTCATTGTTGTGGTCATTGGAATGTATTTCCTAGGAAGACTCATTTCGAAAAATATAAAGGGTAGCGGAGAAAAATGGAACAAAGCTCTTGGCGCAACTTTTTCTTTAGCGAAATATCTACTCGGAACAAGTTCGCTGTTTGTTATGTTGCACGCGTTAGATGATAAATTTCACATTATTCCGCAATCTCAAAAAGATGCATCTATCGTTTACGAGCCGGTGAACGATTTTTCAAAAACAATTATTCCAGCTATTGAAGATTTCGATCAGAAACTTCCAGAATAATTAATTACGAATTCTCCATTCATTCGGATAGTTGTTATTCAAGCGGGTTCCAACCACTTTACCCCATCCTATATTTTGTTGTTCGAAGGTCACTAAAACAAAGCCTGCTTCAGCTTCAACCTGAATCACTTCTTTTTTCAAGTAACGAATTACATCTTCGTAAGAAAGCTCGAGCCTTTTCACGGAAGCCGCTTCAACCCCGGTATTGGCTATGCCTTGTCCAGGAATGAATTTGTCTTTCATGAACTCACCCACGAGCGTTCCGGCATTCGCATTCGGTAGCAAAGCGCGCCAAAGGTCTTTGAATGTATGTTGAAGGGTATCGAGGAAAACCAATCCCTTTTCATTTTTAACAAGGGCAATGTCTTCACGAATAAACGCATTCGCTGTTGCACGTTCTTTTGCGTTGAGCGGAACAATTTTAATGTTCGGCTTGAAGCGCGTTTTTTCCGATTGTCCTTCAGGCTTTTTCAAAAGCGTACAGAAAAATCCTTCTCCAGGTGTGTTATGCGGAAGCATTCTGTACCCTTCGCCAGCAGAGCATTTCACGACATCTA
The DNA here is from genome assembly GCA_044349305.1 of Flavobacteriales bacterium. GTDB lineage: Bacteria > Bacteroidota > Bacteroidia > Flavobacteriales_D > Sanyastnellaceae > CAIZGX01. The sequence continues at coordinate 13,494 of JBIKRF010000055.1, read as the reverse complement.
CTTTCCAACTGGGTTGCATTTCAACCTGCATGTTCTCAAGTTGAAATTCATCGCACAAATACTGAAGCATATCTTCATTTTCTTCCGGCGCAAATGTGCAAGTGGAATAGATAAGGTAGCCACCTGGCTTTAATAATCGAACGGCTTCTTGAAGTATTTCATACTGACGAACAGCACAGCTTTGCGCAAAAGATTCTTTCCATTCACCCCGATAGTCGACTTGCTTGCGGAACAAACCCTCTCCGCTGCAAGGAGCATCTACAGCAACAACATCGAAGGCCTGTGTAAACGGAATTTTACTCGGATACATACCCAACGTGAAAACATTCGGAATGCCCCATTTGTCAAGGTTTTCACGAAGAATACTCAATCGCTGAGGCATCACTTCATTCGCTACAAGAACGCCGTTTTCACCAAGTAGGGTAGAGTAGATTAAACTCTTTCCCCCTGGTGCTGCGCACAGATCAAGCACAGCAGGATTTTCAACTTTTTGAATGGCTTGTTGAAACAAATGTCCAATGAGCATCGAATTCGCTTCTTGCGAATAATATGCTCCGGCATGGTAGTGAGGATCGAGAGTGAATTTAGGACGTTCTTCTAACAACAATCCAAGTGGATTCCAAGCAACAGGATTGCCTTGAATAGAAGTGTTCTTGTATTTAGTCGGATGCAGAAGCGCAGATGTCTGAATCTCCCGGTCATACGCGGGAATCATGGCTTCCCAATCGTTGGGAAATTGAATTTTTAATCGATTTACAAAGGCCTCTGGTAGGTTCATTCTTCTTCCTCTTCGTATTCTTGTTTCTCTTGAAGCCACTTCGGCGTCTTTTTCTCCTTTTCTGCTTTCGCTTCTGGAGTGACATTGTCTTTTATGTAGGGAGCAAGGCGCTCTTGCAAGGGAGGTTTAACAACCGAAGGTTCATTCGGTTTGTCATTTCGGAGTCCTGAAAAAAGTGGTTCTCGAGTATCTCCTTTTTCTTTTCTCCAATCGAACATATTAGAGAATATGCGGGTAAGTTTTTCCTTTTCTTTAATCTTGGCTGAAACGCGATCGCTTCGAAGAGCGTCTTTGTCTAATCCAAATTCAAGATTATCCATTGGACCTCTCATGTACAAGTAAATTTGTCTTCCACTCTTGCCTCCTGCGGTGCTAGAAGCATTAAGTAAAACTTCTTTTAAGTCGAAACCGATACGATAATCAAGCACGTTATCGAAGCTATGTGTTCCTTCTATGGTTATTGACATGGCACTGGATTCAATATCCATGAGCGGAAAGGAAATGATTGAATTTTCGATGTGTATGGAATTTTGGAGCGTAGAAAACTTAATGTGTCGAAGTTTTTCTGCGAAGTCATCTTCCTTAACGAACGGCGCAATCCATTTGTTTCCTTTGATATACGCTATCAGATATTGAAAAGACTCTACATCGTTCAATTCTCCATTTTCAATGTTTACTTGAAGATCTGATTTAATGCTATTTGGAATGACACTTAAATCAGAACCAAGCGTTGTCTGGAAATCGGCCACTACAGTTGCGTTTCCTCGAATGTTCTTTTGTGTCAAATACGATTGTCCGAAATTGTCGAAGAGCAGGAATGACTGTTGAATATCAATGTTATTCAATGCCCCTGAGCAAGTCAATCCGAATTGGCCGCTGTTCGTTGGGAATAAGCTGAAATCGGCGGCCAAATTACCGTTTGCAATGTTCATGCTTAGCGGAGAAATTTGCAAGTTCCCATTGGAATAATTCAATGTTCCTTTGATAGCCGAGGCATAAAACGATTTGAAGAAAAATTGATCAACCTGTGCAGTGAGGTTCAATTTAATGTTTGTCGGCAAGGCTATTTGTAGATCAGTTTCAGATGATGATCCTGCAACACTTAGGAGCTTTTCAAGATCCAATCTATTGGAGTATAGATTAGCGTGTATGGTTAGTGGTGAATTGTCCTTCGTGAAAAAAGGAATGATGGAATAAAAGTCGCCTGAGAAATTGCAGGCGTTATCGTTTATGTTGAAACTTAATTCCTCTACTCGGGCATCGGATCCGTTGAGCAAGAATGTACCGTTAATGTTTTTAAAGAGCCCGTTCGATTTTGCCCATTGAAAGCTTCCATTGCTTACTTGCACCTTACCGTTGAGATGCAATTGAGACCAGTCGAACGTGCTATCTGCTTCTTGAAAAGCTATTTTTCCTCGTATGGTAGATTGCGCAGAAACCTGACCATCGCAAACAGCTAAAGAATCCCATCCGAAGAACCCTTTCACCTCGGCTAAATTGGTTTCGGCGCTAATTGCAAGATTCAACACAGGATCACTCAAATTGCGAATGCTTCCTTTTCCGCTCAATGTCCCAGCGCCAAGAACAGATTGGAAGTTGGCAACAGTTACGCTGTCGGTACCTTCCTTCAATACATAGGTTGCCTCAAGTTGAATGGAGTGTAAGTCTACTCCCGAATTTATTTCAACCAATTCGCCATCTTTCACCGAGAATTTGGAAGAGATTGAAAGATTTTCAAACGGCCCGTTCATGTCGAAATTGAAATGAACGTTTCCAGAAGGTTCGTAAGGCTGAAGCTGCACTTGCATGGAATTCGGAAGCAATAAGATTCCTTCTTTCAATTCGAGTTCGGTTTCTGCAATGTGCAAATCAATGCTCGGTTTCTCTCCGTAATTGAGGCTGCCCGTTAGATTCAGAGGAACCTCTTCCAACAACAATTCAGCTGTTTGAATGACAAAGGAATTGTTTTCGAGATTCACTTGCATCTCGGAGTCGAGCCCAATCTTCCGTTTGCGAAGCATTTCGGTTTCTCCGGCGTAAAGTACATTCATGAAGACCTCCGTTTCAATGTCTAGAAGGAATTGTTTCTCATTGAATTTTCCAGACGCTTGAAGCTCATTCAGTCTAACATCAATGAAGGTCTTTTCTTGTTCATCTTCGTACAAGTAGGAAATGTTTTCTCCCACGATATCTTCCAAATGAATTTTAAACTTTTCATTCGGGGTGGAAGATGTATCGGGCTTCCATACGTCCCAGTTCATATTTCCTTTGCGATCTACACGCATGTTGAAGGAGCCGTCTTTGGCCTCTATTTCGTCAATGTTGTATTTCCCGTTGAAGAGATCTACAATGTCGAAGGACAAGTACAATTCTTTTGTGAATAACAACGTGTCGTGTGAATTCGAATTTTCCTCGACATAAACGTCTTTGAATCGAATAGAGACGGAAGGGAAGTTGTTCCAAAGGGTAAGATCGGCTTCACGAATGCTTGACTTGGTTTTTAAATTTCCTTGCACCGCCTGTAGCGCGTATGTCACAATTTCATCTTCATAAACGGTAACAGCAATAACCAACCCTGAGAATAAAAGAGCAACCAAAGCGAATAGCCCAATAAGAATGCGCTTGATCCACTTTTTGCGCACAGAAGGTTGTCTCTTTTCCTGAAGAACAGGACCTCCTTCTATTTCTTTTACTTCTTCCATTCTTAATTTAAAAGTACTCGGTGTATGAACTACATTTGGAAAGGAGTTGTGAAGTAACTCACAACGCATTGTTCGAACGAATCAATAACGCTGACTATGAAAAATTTGTTGCTCGCTTTAGGTTTTCTTTTTTCAGGAACCTTAATCTTCGCTCAAGACTGGACTGTTTCAGAATTGCCTTACGCCTACGAAGCGCTAGAACCTGCAATAGATGCCGAGACCATGCACATTCATCACGACAAGCATCACTTGGCCTATGTCACAAATTTGAATGCGGCCATGAAGCTTGAAGCGAATCAGAAATACGCGAAGATGAGCATTGAGCAATTGTGTGCGGCAATTGATCCAAAGGATATGGCCATTCGCAACAACGGTGGCGGACATTTCAATCATACTTTTTTCTGGAATTGTTTGGCAGCGCCAAGTAAGGCTGGTGAACCAAGTAAGGAATTGTCGGCCGCAATTCAGCGCGACTTCGGAAGCCTGGAAAATTTGAAGAAAGCCATGACCGATGAAGGCAAAGCGCGTTTCGGCAGTGGTTGGGTGTGGTTGTGTAAAGACACTAAGGGCGGGCTTTTCGTTACTTCAACAGCCAATCAAGATAATCCTTTAATGTCTAAAGTAGTTGATAAACCAGGAACGCCAATCTTAGGTATCGACGTTTGGGAACACGCGTATTACTTGAAATACCAGAACAAACGCGCCGATTATCTAACTGCCATTTTCACTGTTGTGAATTGGAGTTTCGTGAACGAGAGATTCGCGAATTAAGATTTCTTTTTCTTCGGAAAAACAATTTCAATTCTTCCTCCCAATCCCTCTTCAACAATTTTCATTAAGGTTGAAAGACGAATGTCTGAACCTTCATTTTCAATTCTTGAAATATAACTTTTTTTCGTCCCACACTTCGCCGCAAGTTGGTCTTGTGTAAGTTTCAAATTGTTTCGTTGTTGCTCAATCATTAAACCCAATTTGAACACTTTCAGTCCTTTTTCATATTTTTTTCTAGATGCCGTTCCCTTTGCACCGAACTCTTCCGTTACAAATTCCTCTAAACTTGTTGTGTTGTTATTCTTTTTCATCGTAGTATTCTTTTATAATTCTTAACGCTCTAATAATTTCGTCATAAGGAGTCTTGTTCGTTTTTTTCTGAAAGCCACTGCAAATAACCACTTGGTTGTTTTCTTCAAAAAAGCAAAACAATCTGTAGATGTTACCATCTGCAGCTATTCGCACGTCATACAATCCTTTGGTCCCAATAATCTTTTTAAGGTACTGTTTCGGAATTGTTTCATGACTCTCAATCACGTCAAGTGTCCATAGTATCTTCTCTTTTACTCGAATCGGTTGTTTTCGAATAAATGATTTTCCGAAATCCTTATAAAAGATTGTTTTTCTAATTTTTTCTCCCATACAAAGTTAACTAAATAGATAACTCATTTTAAGATGCTTTGCAAGATGTTTCACAAGATTCTCTGAAAGATACTTCGTAAGTGGATGCTTCTAGCCGCAGGCTTCTTGCTTGTCATCTTTCGCAGAATCTTGTGAAACATCTTGCACTATGTGAATCTTCCTCCTTGCATAGCACCTTTTGAAAAATCTTGCTTCGCATCTTATGCAACATTTTTCACCAGAATCAAGTACTTTTGGACCATGATAGAAAACAAAGTTGCAAATAGTAAACTCGTTACGCTAGATATAGCTGAAGAAGTAGAAGCGTTTGCAGGTGCGACGATTGATATTGCCCCGCAATTGTGGCAAGGAATAGCATTGAAGGAAAAGGACTTTCGTGAATTTGTTTCTGCATTAAACACCTCTAATTTCGAGAATAAAATTGTAGCCATTCATTGTTCGGTAGACGCCATTATACCCGTTTGGGCCTTTATGCTATTGGCATTGAAACTTTCCGAAGTGAATGCCCAGTGTCATTTTTCATCTCCAGAAAATTTAGACACGTTAAGAGCGCTTGCTTTCATTCAACAACTTGATCTTTCGAAATTTCAAGAAAAAAATGTTGTTATCAAAGGCTGCACTTCGCTTCGTTTGACAGAAGAAGTCTACATTCAACTTTCTCAAAAACTGCAGCCTGTCGCCAACCGCATCATGTACGGTGAGCCCTGCTCCACTGTCCCCCTATTCAAGCGCTAACCCCACCCCCATTAGCCGCAGGCTCCTTGCGAAGCACCTTCGGAACGACCTTGCTATGCATCTTGTAACACACCTTTCGCAGAATTTTGCCTACGGCATCTTGCTCCGCATCTTGTAAAACATCTTTCACTTCGTGAATCGTGTATATTTGTAAAGTGACCTACATAATCGGAGAAATAGGACAAAACCACAACGGTTCAGTTGAACTAGCGAAGCAAATAATTGACCTTGCCGCCTCACCGGTGGTGGAAGATTTTTTTCAGCTTGAGCTGAAACCCATGAATGCCGTGAAGCTTACGAAACGCGACTTGAACGAAGAATTCAGTCAGTCGCAAATGAATGCTCCTTACAACAGTCCGCATTCATTTGGTTCCACCTACGGCGAACACCGCGCGTTTCTTGAGCTGAACGACGAACAACACGAAGAGTTGTTTCACTACGCGAAAGCGAAAGGACTCGATTTTGTAGAAACACTTTGCGCACGTGGATGTCTCTCGTTACTGAAACGCATCACGCCCGATTATCTGAAAGTAGCCAGTCGCGACTTAACCAATTTACCTTTGCTTGCGGCTCTTGCCGAAACGAAAATCCCGATGATTCTTTCAACCGGAATGGCCGGAAAAGAAGAGCTAGATCATGCGTTAGACGTCATTTCGAATTACCATTCGAACGTAAGTATTCTTCACTGCACCTCGGAATATCCTACTCAACCGAAGAACGTGAATCTCAACACCATACGCTTTTTACAAAAAGAATACCCCCAGTACAATATTGGTTTCAGCGACCACACGCTCGGTATCTTCACTCCCGTTGCTGCGGTTGCAATGGGGGCAACCATCATTGAAAAACACATTACAACCGACCGTAATTTAAAAGGAACCGACCAGCGCGGATCTCTTGGCCCTGAAGGGATTCGACGTATGGTGCGCGACATTCGCGAGCTTGAACTTTCTATGGGTGAAGTTGAAATGAAAATCGAAGATTCAGTGGCCGCTGCTCGTTTGAAGTTAGAGCGCAGCATAGCAGCCGTTCATGAAATTCCTTCAGGAAAAATTATGGAAGAATCTGATTTATGCATGCTTTCTCCCGGCGACGGATTCAAATGGGCACAACGAAATTTAGTGGTTGGAAAGCGCGCGATATCTGCCATTCCAGCAAACGAGGTCATTTACCCATCGCATCTCGAAGACTAATTCCTGCCAAATGAATATGACGAAACAAGCCGTAATTTTTGTCGCAGGAGGCACCGGAACCCGCATGGGAAGCCCCCTTCCGAAGCAGTTCCTTACGCTCAACAACACGCCCATTCTCATTCATACCCTTCGAAATTTCTTTGCATTCAATCGGAATTTCGAAATGGTCGTGGTTATGCATCACGACTATATTTCGTTTTGGAAGGACTTGTGTCTTCAGTTTGAAGACGTTCCTGAACATACCGTAGTTGCTGGCGGAGAGGAACGTTTTCACAGCGTGAAAAACGGAGTCGAAGCTGTTTCATCCGATGTTCAACACATTGCCATTCACGATGCCGTGCGTCCGCTTGTTTCGCACGAAACGCTCGCGCGTTGTTTCAACGCATTGAATGAATACAACGCCGTAGTGCCCGCCATACCGATCAACGATTCCATTCGCCAAGTGCACGGCCTCCTCAATAAAAGCGTAGATCGTTCGTTATACAAACGCATTCAAACACCACAGTGTTTTGAATCAAGTATGTTGAAAGAGGCCTACAGCAAGCCTTTTAGCCCGTTGTTTACCGACGATGCTTCTGTCGTGGAAGCGAACGGTCATTCGGTTTTTTTGGTGGAGGGAAATTTGGAAAACATTAAAATAACATCGCCCATTGACTTAATCGTGGGCGAATCATTAACTGCAAAATAGATTATCATGAAGACACCTAGTGCAAAGAAAATTGAGAAGGAATTGGTGGAGCACGGACATACACGTGTCGACAACTACTACTGGATGCGTCTTTCCGACGAGCAGAAAAATGCGGCTACTCCTGACGAACAAACAGCCGATGTCTTGGCTTATCTGAAAGAAGAGAACGATTACGTAGACGCCGGAATGAAACATACCGAAGAATTGCAAAAGCATTTGTTCGAAGAAATGAAAGGGCGCATCAAAGAAGACGATTCTTCTGTTCCGGTGAAGCAAAACGGATATTGGTATTACACGCGTTTTGAAATCGGACAAGACTACGCCTACAACTGCCGCAAGAAAGACAGTATGGAAACGGGAGAAGAAGAAATTCTCATCAACGGTCCAGAAATGGGAAAAGGAAAAGACTACTGGGCGCTAGGCGGATTAAGCATTTCAGAGAACAACCGTTTCATGGTTTATGGAATAGATGAAGTAAGCAGAAGAGTGTACACGCTTCATGTTCGCGATCTTCAAACGGGAGAAATGTTCAACGAAGTCATTGAAGGAACTTCAGGTTCTGCAACCTGGGCTTCAGACAACCTTCATTTTTTCTATACGAAGAAAGATGCGCAAACCTTACGCGATAGCCAGATTTGGCGCCACGAATTGGGAACAGATACAGCTTCCGATGTTTTGGTTTACGACGAAAAAGACGAAGAATTTTCGTGCTTCGTTTTCAAAACGAAAACAAAAGAATTCTTAATCATAGGCAGTTCTCAAACGGTTTCCGATGAATACCGTGTGTTAGAATCAAACAATCCGAAAGGAGAGTTTCGCCTGTTTCAAAAGCGTGAACGCGACTTGGAATACAGCATCACGCAATACGAAGACAAGTTCTACGTGCTCACGAATTTGGAAGCCAAGAACTTCAGATTAATGTCGTGCCCTATTCATTCAACCGAAAAAGAAAGTTGGGAAGAAGTGATTCCGCATCGTGAAAACACGTTGTTGGAATCGGTTGAAATGTTCAAAGAATATTTGGTGTTGGAAGAGCGCACCGAAGGCTTGGCGCATATTCGTGTTACACGTTGGGACAAGTCCGAAGAACACTACCTCGAGTTTCCAGACCCTACGTACAGCGCGGGAGTGGGAGCGAATCCGGAATTCGATACCGAGACGCTTCGCTTCGGATATTCATCTATGACCACACCCGGAAGTGTGTTCGATTACAACATGAAATCACGCACACGCGAGTTGAAAAAACAACAACCGGTGTTGGGTGAATTCAATGCAAGCGATTACAAGAGTGAGCGCATTTTTGCAACTGCGCAAGACGGTACGCGCGTTCCCATTTCGTTGGTTTACAAAAAAGATTTTCAACGCAACGGAAGTGCACCTTGTTTGCTATACGCCTACGGTAGCTATGGACACAGCATAGATGCTGGATTCAGCAGCGCAAGACTTTCTTTGTTAAACAGAGGATTTGTTTTTGCCATTGCGCACATTCGCGGAGGAAGCGACATGGGCCGCAGTTGGTACGAAGACGGAAAATTATTGAAGAAGGTAAACACCTTCACCGACTTCATTGCTTGTGGCGAATTTTTGGTGAAGGAAAACTACACAGCAAGCAAGCATTTGTTCGCTATGGGCGGCAGTGCTGGCGGATTGTTAATGGGTGCGGTTGCCAACATGGCGCCATCACTATTCAACGGAATCATAAGCGCAGTGCCGTTTGTAGACGTGGTAACCACCATGCTCGACGAAAGCATTCCGCTTACTACGTTCGAATTCGACGAGTGGGGAAATCCGAAAGACAAAGACTATTACGACTACATGCTCAGCTATTCGCCTATCGATAACATTGAAGCGAAAGACTATCCACATACCCTCGTAACCACAGGATATTGGGACAGCCAAGTGCAATATTGGGAGCCTGCGAAATACGTTGCGAAGTTGCGTGAGATGAAGACCGATTCCAACAAATTGTTTTTCAAATGCACCATGGAAGCCGGACATGGCGGAAAGTCTGGACGATTTGAAGCCTTGAAGGAAGTGGCGTTGGAATATGCTTTTTTATTGGATCTTGCACATAAATCGTAAGCGAAGAACATGGCTGTTTTACAGAATAAACAACGTTGGAAAGTAATTTTGTTGCTTTTGGCAGCAACCATTGCGGGCGTTACATTGTGGTACACAAACAGCATTGCGCGTCGCATTCGCGATGAAGAAAAAGCGAAGGTCGAATTGTGGCATAGTGCCATTCGAAAGAAGGAAGAATTGGTGAGACTTACTCAGGTTTTGTTCGATAGTTTGCGTTCGGAAGAAACGCGTAAAGCCGAGATCTTAGGAAGAGCCATGAACACCATTTCGAATCCGCAGGGCGACTTATCTTTTGCGGTCGATGTTTTGGCTCAGAATTCGACAATTCCGCTTTTAGTTTGTAACACCAAGAATGAATTTCAATTGTCGCGTAACATTGATTCGGTCTATATCAAAGACCCTGTTCGCATAGAGGAATTGCGTCTTCAGTATGAGCAAGAATACAAGCCCATTGCTTTTCCAGATGCGGGCATTGTGGTGTATTACAGCAACAGTTACATGTACAAAGAGTTGAAGCAAACCATCGACGATTTGGTATCTTCCTTTTTCAATGAAACGGTCATCAACACAGCCTCTGTTCCCGTAATAGTCACCGACAGTACCAAGATAAATGTTGTTCAAGTTGGAAAGATAGACACCATGAAATGCAACGTGAATCAGGTCTTAGCGGAAATGAAGGAAGGTTACGAGCCCATTGAGATTAAAATTCCTGGAAGGCCAACGCAGTATATTTTCTACGACGATTCAGCCACGATTCAACAGTTGAAGTTGTTTCCGTATTTGCAGTTGTCGCTCATTGGTGTTTTCTTGGTGGTGGCCTATGTGCTCTTCTCTACTTTCAGAAGATCAGAACAGAATTTGGTGTGGGTGGGCATGGCGAAAGAAACGGCGCATCAGTTGGGGACACCGCTTTCTGCGCTCATGGCGTGGCGCGATTTGTTCGAGCAGCAGGGTGTTTCGAAGGCGCTCATCGACGAGTTTAACAAAGACATTGAGCGTCTTTCAACGATCACAGAACGTTTCTCGAAAATCGGATCTGAAGCGGCATTAACACCTGTAGGAGCGAAAGATTTGGTAGAAGAAATTCTCGATTACTTACGTGTGCGTATTTCTTCTGAGGTAAACATTGAAGTGAAGTCGGAAGGCAATCCGCAAGTAAACGTCAACGTTGCCTTATTCAGTTGGGTAATTGAAAACCTTGTAAAGAACAGCGTAGACGCCATGGATGCTAAGGGACAGTTGACGGTTCACATTCACGAATTGAATGGAAAGGTTTGTATTGACATCAAAGACAGCGGCAAGGGCATCCCGAAGCGCAAATGGAAAACCATCTTCGATCCTGGCTACACTACCAAACTACGCGGATGGGGTCTCGGTCTTTCGCTTGCCAAACGCATTGTGAAGAATTATCACAAGGGGAGTATTTATGTGCTTTCGAGTTCGCCAGCGGAGGGGACGGTGTTTAGGATAGCTCTTAAGCAATAAGGTCTTTCAGACGAGGGCAACTGTCGTTGCGAGGGTCCTGCGGACGAGGGTTGCAAGCAACGAGGGTCGGCGACGTTTTTAATTACAACGTAGGAATTATGAAATATGAATTACGTAGTAGGAATAAAACCGAAGGTTTTCCAATAACGCAGTTCCAAATTTATACGCCTCTTACCCTTAAACGTTATACCCCTTTCGCTAAAGAGCCCGCTTATACTGACATATCTGGTCTTTAGAGGTGGCATAAGCATTTTCAATCGAGATTGATTTGTGGGATTGTTTTGTATATTCGTATGAGTAACAATTCAATAAAACAGGAGCTTCATGATGTCCTTTCAGGAAAGATCAAAATTAGGAATGGAGAACCTCTCCAAACAATTGCCTGTTACCTTAGAACAAGCCAGGAAACAAGCGTTGTTGCTAAAAACGCGAAGCAGTTCAAAAGGGAAGAAGCGCAGAGATTAAAAGCATTCGCAGTTGATTCAGGTTTCTGGATAGATCGAATTGATTTTGAAAATTATGTGAGTGAAGGAGCGGAACAACGGGTTTATCTGCGTGATTCAAAACACGTGATGAAGTTGAACGATTCCATCTATTATGAAAGCTGGATAGATTATTTATACAATTTAATACTTCACAATTATTTTTTCGAGGATACTGCCTATCAATTGACTGGTTTCACTGAGTTTGAAGGAATAGTCTACTCAGTAGTTCTGCAGAATTATGTTTCCGAAACAGGTCCAACTAATGTGAAACATTTAAATCATTTTTTGGAATTGAACGGATTTGAAAACATTCGAAATCACGATTACATTCACAAAGATTTAGGAATTATACTCGAGGACTTGCATGATGAAAATGTTCTTACAAACAATGGTGTGCTTTATTTTATCGACACTGTCTTTTATTTAACCCCAGACTTTTGGAAAACTCAGGGTTTCCTTGAGTGAATAGATTGGAAAGACATTTTTCAGTAACCGATAAATTAATTAAATTAGCATTATGGATAAGGACCTTCAAGAACTTCTCGATTTCCTTAATCACCCCGATTTCGTTGAACCTCCGAAATACGCTCCAAAAACTCTAAGACTTTGCGGTCTTAAACTGAAAGATGCTGAGGAGTCAATAAAATATTGGGAAGAACAAGGCTGCTTCCATCGCAGCGAATTAGGTCCGAAGGACGATCAGAACATCTTACCGCAAATCGATTAATCGCCGTTATCAATTGATCCGAAGGATTGATCATTGAATATGATTGATCACCAACGGTGATTGATCTGAAAGATTGATCACGAAGTGATTGTTTCCCTTTTCTTAACCTCTCTTACCTATTCTTCCCTTTTTCATAACAGTGGGGGCATTTCGAATGCCGCTCGCAGAGCGAGCTCGGTATAAAGCATAAAAACGCAGTTCCAATTACAAAGTAGAAATTACGTAGTAGGAACAAAGAAAAAGTTAAGAAAGGTTAAGAGAAGGTAAGAGAGGGGAAGATTAATAATGAAATTCCAATTATGAAATAGGAATTACGCAGTAGGAATAAAACCGAAGGTTTTCCAATTACGAAGTTCTTTCCTTTTCCTTAAAAGCTTTAAGTTTTGCGAGTGTTTTTGGCAATTTCTTTTGGGCTTCAATGAATTTTTTGGAAGTAGGAATTGGGGTTGAAATAGCCTTTGCTAGAATTGTTATGTTATTTTGAAAAGACGTGTTTTCCATGAATCTAAATTATTGATTTATTCCCGTAGTATGTATATTGTTGAATACTTTTTATTGGTTTGGAATTTTTCAAGATCATCACCGTTGTCGCCAAGTACTTGAAACTTATCATTGAAAAAATCCAGGTGATATGAAATGAAAATGTTGTAAAGTCTGGATTTATTCTCAGTATTTCCTTTGAAGGATACTATCGCATCAGGATGCTTTCTCAAAAAATCTAATACAATTGCACAAATCGTAAAAAAAAGCATTGATAGTTTAATGGGTTGGCTTCTGTTCGTGTCAGACCATTCTTCGTTATCCTCCAAATAATCGAATAGAGCTAAATTGAATAAATCCTCATCTTCGAGTTTATTGAATAAAACACTTTTAATCATCCAACCAGATTTCGTTGGGCAATTGATAAGGTATCTGTCGTTAAAAAACCAAAAATGGTATATTTCTTTTCCATCCATTTCGCAAAAAGAAACAGAAGAAGCAGACAAGTCAAGAAACGCTTATGCGTTGAATCTTCTGAAAGGCTTGTTATTGTTGAGATTTTTAAGCATAACATTTAGAAAACCTTCGGTTTTATTCTTACTTTGACCGTGCCTAAAAAAAGTTGACACTTTTATCATCTTCAACAAAACGAAGATTATGAAAAAAACAGCCTTAAGAGTACAACGAATCTTTTCGGAGGACTTACGAAAAGAGATCGTAAAGCAA
>JBIKRF010000142.1:0-3998 GCA_044349305.1 Flavobacteriales bacterium | reverse complement strand
ACAACCCAAACATAGGCAAAAAGATACGAAGTCCGGCGCCTACCGATTTGTACAAATTAAACGGGTTGTAATCTGAGAAATCGGTCCACGTTCTTCCGCCTTCAGCAAAAGCCAATGCGAAAATTGTCGCTTGCGGATTCAATGAAATAGGATATCTCAACTCAGCGCCGTATTTCGAAATTACCGGAGCACCCACACGATCACTCGGCATAGTCAAAGACAAATCGTCGTAACCACGCAGGTTAACAATTTCCCGACCATCCAATAAATAACCGCTCAAATAAACACCCCCCATATAGAATCGTTCGAAAGGAGATTGTCCCAAACTCTTATTGTATGTGCCCAAGAAACCAAAACCAGCATGCGTGTGTAATACAAGCTTATTTGTTTTGTGTTTATTCAAAGGAGTGTACCAATTCGCGGTGAATTTCAATTTGTAATATTCCACCCAATCTACTTTCTGTTGGTCAGTCATCTGAGCGTAATCGTACGTTTTTCCAAATACATTTTCACCAATGAACGTATAGGGAAGCGTAAACTTCGAACTGAGTGTAATCTTAGAACCCCATGTTGGGTATATCGTTTCACTTAAGGAACTTCGCTCTATGGTGAAGTTACCAGCCATGTTATTCGAATATCCTTCGCTGAATGAAAAGAATGAACCGTAATTATTCAAATCGAAATGCTGATAAGACACTCCGCCAAAAAATAAAAACCAGTCATCAGGTTTCTGCCAACGCTGTCCGAATACCACAGACCCTCCTGTAATTATCAAAGATTGGCGCAATGGATTCAACACATCGTTTACATATCTTCTTTGACCGTTCGATTGCACGCTATGATAAGCAGAAACAGAAAGTGAGTTAGGTCTTTTTCCACCTAACCAAGGCTCAGTGAAACTCAAGTTGTACGATTGAAAGTAGGCCCCGTTGCTCATTGCGCGAATAGACAATCTCTGGCCATCTCCCGTTGGAAGAGGGCTCCAAGATTCCTTCTTGAAGAAGTTGCGCATACTAAAATTATTAAAACTCAGCCCTAGCGAACCAACAACACGTCCGCCACCCCAACCACCAGACAATTCAATTTGATCGGAAGGTTTTTCTTCCACAACATATTCCAAATCTACTAGGCCTTCATCTGCTCGTGGATTGGTGCGAATGTCGAATGCTTCTTGACTGAAGTAATTAAGATTGGCTAATTCACGTTGCGAGCGAATCAAATCGGAGCGATTGAAAAGATCACCTGGGCGTGTTCTAATCTCGCGGTAAATTACATGGTCGTTTGTCTTGGTATTTCCAGAAACACTTACCACTCCAATTCTATATTGGCGCCCCTCACCCATTCGAACTTCAATATCTATGCTATCTGGCGGAACCAAAGATTCAACCGGATAGGCGTAAAAATTCAAATATCCATCGTCTGTATATAAGGAAGCGACATCTCTTCCGTTTTGATTCATGTTCAAACGAGTTTGCAACACTTCCATGTTGTAGACATCGCCCTTCTTAATGTTTAAAATTGAATCGAGCGTATTACTTCTGTATTTCGTATTTCCAATGAATGAAATGTTTCTGAAATAAAACTTATTTCCTTCATCCAGAGTAATCCTAATTTTCAATCGCTCAGAACTAATCTGATAAATGGTATCCTTTACAATTCGCATGTTGCGGAAACCCTCTTTGTTGTAGCGCGCCACAACCGCAGCCTTATCTTCTTCGTATTCATCTTCCAAGAACTTAGAAGATTTAAATACGTGGTAAAAGGCTGCTTTTTTTGTGTTTTTCATTGCACGATTCAATGTCGGTATTGACATTTTATCTGCACCCACCCATTCAATTTCTTCAATTTTTATTCGATTGCCTCTTTCAATATCGAAAGTCAATTCTACCGCATTCGGCAAATTCGGATAAGGCTTTTCAACAATCTTCACTTTCGCATTGAAGAACCCCTTTTCGATATAAAAATCTTTAATGATATTGGTGGCAGTCGCCTTCAGGTTTTCGTTTACAATGTTTCCAGAACGAATCTTTAACTTCTCTCGAAGATTATCTGCATCACCTTTTTTAATCCCGTCAAACTTGAATACGCCCAACTTGGGAAGTTCTGTCACCACAATAACCAAGAACGCATCTTCTCCTCTTGCTTCAGCAAGTCGAATATCTACCGAAGAAAACAACTGATTTTTCCAAAGCTTTCTCAGTGCATCTGCAATCTCATCGCCAGGTATCATTATTTCCTGACCTACTTTCAATCCGCAAAAAAGTAAAATAGCTTGAGCATCTGTGTACTCGGCTCCCATAACAGTAATACCAGCAACCTTCATTTTGCGAGGTTCTGCGTAATCGATGGACGAACCCAATTCAACTTGAGCTTCCAAAATTGGAGAAACAAAAAATGACGCAATTAAGGTTAAAACAAACAAAAATGTTCGCGTTTTCGGGAGTGTATATTTCAGCTTCTTTCTCAACTTAATCTAGTTCGTTTGTTCTGTTTGTTCTGAGGTCATTCCGAAACGGCGCTCGCGACCTTGGTAACTGACCAATGCTTCAAAAAAATGTTCTTCTCTGAATTCAGGCCACATGATTGGGGTAAAGTGTAGTTCGGTATAGGCAATTTGCCAAAGTAAAAAATTGCTAATACGGTGCTCTCCGCTTGTGCGAATGAGTAATTCTGGATCTGGAATATCAGCAGTGGATAGGTTTTGGGCAATCACGTCAGCCGTAACGCTTTCAGCCGGGATTTGTTGTGCAACGATTGATCGAACCGCGTTAACCAATTCCCACCGCGCGCTGTAATTCAGTGCGAGCACTAGGGTAATGTCTTTGTTATTCGCTGTTTTTGCAATGGCTGTTTTCAACTCATCGCGGCATTTATTTGGCAGTTGTTCAATATCTCCGATGGCCAACAATCGCACACCATTCTCCATAAGTTCAGCCACTTCATTAATAATTGTTGTCACCAACAAATCCATGAGCGCATCAACTTCTTCCTTCGGGCGATTCCAGTTCTCTGTTGAAAAAGCGTAAAGGGTAAGAAACTCAACTTCTGCTCTTCGCGCAGCCTTAATTGTGGCACGAACAGATTCAACACCATTGAAGTGTCCGAAAATGCGGTCCTTCCCTTGGTTTTTAGCCCAACGTCCATTTCCATCCATGATAACTGCCACATGGCGTGGGGTCTTGCTTAAGTCTATTTGCTCGAAGGCACTTTTCATCGAAGTGCGAAGATACGGAAACCCTGTGTTTAGACAAGCAATTACTGCCAGGTGGCGCAGCTATTTCCTTTTTTGTCTATTCTGAAATTTAACGAGGCCATACAAAAGAAGTAAAGATCCTTCCTACCTGGGTCTCCACGCTGCATTGAAGCGTTGTTCGTATTTTGCTGATGCAAACTTTGGTCGGCCAAATTCGTTGCCAACTGTCCGCGTGAAGCCGCCAACATGGTAGGATTCACGTATGTTCCCGAGATATCATCGAAATAATCCGTGTAAAGCTTACGCACTCCCCATTCCAAAGAAAATCCTAACAACCCCTTGATGTTGCACTTTAATCCTGCTCCCATTGGCATTGTGAATCCTGTTGTTTTATACAACGGATCTTTCCCCGCCATTCCCTGTCCTTCGGTTCCAGCGGGTTGAAGCGGGTGCCAATAACCGTTATAATTTCCCTCGGGATTCATTCGAAATATTGCTGCTCCCCAAAATAAATAAGGTGAGATGTTGTGTTTGGAATTGATTTGATAATTAAAGAAATTCAATTCTGCAATGACGCTTCCTTCAAAGAATCGATTTCGAAAATTCAAATTTCTATTCTGTTGCCACGCGTCTTTGCTATCTGCATCAAATGCCTCGATATTTCCGTAAGAAAGTCCCGTTCGAATTGACCAACGTTTATTCAAATTGTTTCGAATTGCTATTCCCAGAGCTAATTTTTCTTTGGTTCCGAAATGCTTTGAAGGATTTATTTCTCCAATGTAATAAGCCGTTCCAGCAGAAATTG
>JBIKRF010000054.1:0-15047 GCA_044349305.1 Flavobacteriales bacterium | reverse complement strand
AAAGTCCGAACTCCTATGACTTTCGGGTATATGACCTTTCTCGGAGACACAGCCGTGGGAGTTGAAATCAAAGAAGGAATAAGTTCAATGCTCATGCTCGTTCGCCAAGACTCTACTTGGGAGGTGGCGAACAAATTGGAAAAATTAAACGAAGGAAATTCGTCCATGCCTCACCTGGTCCGCATAAATGGCGTCTTGCATCTGTTCTTTGTTTCCGATAGAGATGGAGGAGAAGGGGGAAAGGACATTTGGATAGCGAGAGAAATAAAAGGAGAGTGGGGGAAATCGTTTAATGCTGGTAGTCGTGTGAATACCATAGACGATGAATTATCGCCTTTCTATTTCGAAAATAAGCTCTATTTCACATCTACCTGGTATGAAGGATTTGGTGGATGGGACATTTTCTATTCCAATGGAAAGCCCGGAAGTTTCCAACGGCCAGAAAATGTCGGGAGAGGTTTGAATTCAAATTTCAACGATTGGGGACTGAGTTTCAATCCGAAAAAGGGAATCGCTTTTTTTAGTTCAGATCGTCCGCTCGACGATGGGTCTAAATTCCCTCCTTGTTGCACCGATTTGTATGCCGCCACTTGGCAATTAAAAGAAGAGGAAGTTGTTAAGACGAAGACAGATTCAATTTACACTTCATTGTATGAATTGAATAAAGTTCTTCCTGTTCGACTGTATTTCCACAACGACGAACCAAACCCGGACTCAAACGACACGACAACAGTATTCACTTATACAGAAACTTTTCAGAATTATGTTAATATGCAAGAGCTCTATGCTCGGAAATTGGGAAGCGAGAAAGGGTCTACTGAATATACTGATGAAGAAGTAGATGCGTTTTTTGAAAATCAAGTTCAGCAAGGCATGACGGACTTAAACGTGTTTGAAGAATTGTTGAGGAAAGAATTGTCAGCCGGAAATACAGTGAAGGTTACAGTTCGTGGATTCGCGAGTCCGCGTGCTGCAAGCGACTACAATAGAAGGCTTTCTTTGCGACGCATCGCTTCATTGAAAAACAAATGGATGAATGACGATGTTTTTCGAGGTGCATTCGAATCCAATGCGCTTGAGATTATTCCGTTACCATTCGGAGAGATTCAATCGAAGTCGGGTGTAAGTGACGATATTAAAAATGAAAAGAAAAGTATTTACAGCAAAGGTGCGCGTCTTGAGAGAAGAATAGAGATTGAGAGTATTTCCATAAACAAAAAAGAAGAGTCCGTTGCGAAACTCGATGTCGGTAGCGGAATTGTTTATCTCGGTAGAGTGAAACAAGGTAGCTTTACTACAAAAGAAATTACAATTTCAAATTCTGGAACTACGACACTTCAAATAGATAATGTAGAAGCCTCATGCGGATGTACGGTTCCAGTGTTGACCAAAGATACGTTGGTGCCAGGTGAAACAACAACGTTGAAAATTACCTTCTCTGCACCGAATAGAATAGGGAAGGAAGTGAAGTTCGTGACACTATTCTCCAACGGTAACGCCATGAAGGTCATTACCGTTGAAGCGATAGTTGAATAATTATTCTGCCGCTGGTGGAGTTCCTTTCTCCACGTGCATTTTCACCTCTTGAGCTTCTGTGTCGTAATCGACGTGAAGAGTGTCGCCAGGTTTAATTTGACTGTTAATGATCTCTTCAGCCAACGGATCTTCCAAGTATTTTTGAATGGCTCTGCGCAATGGACGCGCGCCGTATTTCTCATCGAATCCTTTATCAGCAATGTAGTCTTTCGCTGTTTCCGTAAGAGCAATGGTGTATCCAAGATCAGTAATTCGAGAGAATAATTTCTTCAACTCGATATCGATAATCTGATGAATGTCTTCTTTCTTCAGAGCGTTGAATACGATGATATCATCAACACGATTTAAGAATTCAGGAGAGAACGCTTTTTTCAAAGCGGCTTCAATCACACCTTTCTTGCTGTCGTCTTCTTGCGTTGTTCTTGAAGTTGTTCCAAATCCAACACCTGTTCCGAAGTCTTGAAGCTGACGAGCTCCAATGTTCGAAGTCATAATGATAACGGTATTCTTGAAGTCGATCTTACGCCCCATGCTGTCCGTCATTTGTCCGTCGTCTAGCGCTTGAAGCAATAGATTGAAAACATCTGGATGGGCTTTTTCAATCTCGTCTAATAAGATAATGCTGTAAGGCTTGCGACGTACCTTTTCGGTTAACTGTCCACCTTCTTCATAACCAACATATCCCGGAGGCGCTCCAATCAAGCGTGATACAGCGAATTTCTCCATGTATTCACTCATGTCAATACGTATGAGCGCATCATCAGAGTCGAACATGTAACGCGCCAATTCTTTCGCAAGTTGTGTTTTACCAACTCCTGTTGGGCCTAAGAAAATAAATGAACCTATCGGACGGTTTGGATCTTTCAATCCAGCGCGATTGCGTTTGATCGCTTTTACGACTTTAACAATCGCATCTTCTTGACCAATAACTTTTCCTTCTAGTTCTTTGTCCATTTTCGCAAGACGACCGCTTTCAGTCTCTGCTACTTTTTGAACAGGAATACCCGTCATCATTGCAA
Source organism: Flavobacteriales bacterium (assembly GCA_044349305.1). Classification (GTDB taxonomy): domain Bacteria; phylum Bacteroidota; class Bacteroidia; order Flavobacteriales_D; family Sanyastnellaceae; genus CAIZGX01. Next base: position 12,492 of record JBIKRF010000054.1, on the reverse strand, counting down.
CAACTTCTTCAACATTTGCTGCTGTTACGGTTGTGCGTTGCGTGCGAGTTTGCTCTTCCCATTTCTTCTTCGCTTCATCGAGACTTGTTTCTAAAGCCTTCTGTCTGTCGCGCAATTGCGCTGCTTCTTCGTATTTCGCACTGCGAACGACCCGAAGTTTTTCTTCTTGAATTCCTTCAATTTCTTTTTCAATATCAATGATCTCTTGCGGAACAGAAATGTTCTGCAAGTGAACACGCGACCCCACTTCATCCAATGCGTCAATGGCCTTGTCTGGAAGGTGACGGTCTGTAATGTAACGTGCCGTTAATTTCACGCACGCCTCCAAAGCCTCGTCGGTGTATGTTACACTGTGATGAGACTCGTATTTGTCTTTGATGTTATTTAAAATTTGAATGGTTTCTTCAACCGTAGTTGGATCAACTACGACCTTTTGGAAGCGACGCTCTAAAGCACCGTCTTTCTCAATGTACTGACGGTATTCATCAAGTGTAGTAGCTCCAATGCATTGGATTTCTCCGCGCGCTAACGCAGGCTTGAACATGTTACTAGCATCAAGACTTCCGCTTGCGCCACCGGCACCTACGATGGTGTGAATTTCATCGATGAAAAGAATGACATCTGGAGATTTTTCCAATTCATTCATCACCGCTTTCATGCGCTCTTCGAATTGTCCGCGGTATTTTGTTCCCGCAACCAATGAAGCAATGTCTAAGGTAACTACGCGCTTGTCGAAAAGCACACGCGATACTTTCTTCTGAATGATGCGCAGGGCAAGACCTTCAGCGATTGCCGATTTACCAACGCCTGGCTCGCCAATAAGAATTGGATTGTTTTTCTTTCTTCTGGAAAGGATTTGCGAAACACGTTCAATTTCCTTCTCGCGCCCAACAATTGGATCTAATTTCCCTTCTGTTGCATACTTGGTTAAGTCGCGACCAAAGTTGTCAAGAACAGGAGTTTTACTTTTCGAATCACCAGGTTTCTTAACGGTTCCACCGCTTCCGCCTGTGAACGGACGATCTTCTTCATCGTCGTCATCTGCATTTGGAAATTCGGCACGTGGCAAGTCAGACTTGCGAATGTTTTCATCTTCCCCGTCACCCAATTCGCGGTTAACCGCGTTGTAATCTACGCCCATAGGTTCAAGTGTTCGTGTGACGACATTGTCAGAGTCCTTCAAAATAGTTAGAAGCAGGTGCTCTGTGTTCACCATGGTCTTCTTGTGCGATTTCGCTTCTATGTAAGAAAGCTTCAATACGCGCTCGGCTTGTTTCACCAAGGAAATGCCTGAGCTTGTTACGGTTGAAGATCCGTAAGAACCAGCGTTGCGCACAGAAGCTTCAACGCTTTTGCGTAAAAACGAAAGGTCAACGCCTAAGCTTTTTAAAACCTTTGTTGCGGTGCAATCTTCTTCGCGAAGAATACCCAATAAAAAATGCTCAATGCCGATGTAGTTGTGACCTAATCGCAATGCCTCTTCTCTGCTGTATCGCAGGACTTCTTGTACCTGTTCTGAAAACTTAGCGTCCATATCTTTCCTTACCTTAGTTAGTCAACCTCAAATGTATTCCTTACTTCTCTTCCTATAAACTTAATACCATTGAATTTTCCACAGCCTTTTTGTCATTTGTGAATAACTATAACCGCCACAATTGGTCAATTTTCGCTTCAATCGGGAGTATTTTCGCGTACCCGTGACAGTTCAATTTTTTAAGCGGGAACAACCACTATGGAATCAGGAGAAAGAATTCTTAAGATAAACATTGAAGATGAAATGAAATCAGCCTACATCGATTATTCGATGTCGGTGATTGTGAGTAGAGCTTTGCCAGATGTGCGCGATGGACTGAAACCGGTTCACCGTCGTGTGTTGTACGGTATGCTCGATTTGGGAATGTTGTCGAACAGACCATACAAGAAATCAGCACGTATTGTCGGAGAGGTATTGGGTAAGTATCACCCACACGGTGACTCGGCTGTTTACGAAACTATGGTGCGTATGGCGCAACCTTGGTCTTTGCGCTACCCTTTGGTAGACGGACAAGGTAACTTCGGTTCGATGGATGGTGATAACGCGGCGGCTATGCGTTACACGGAAGCACGTTTGAGAAAATTGGCTGAAGAGCTTCTTGAAGATTTAGATAAAGACACCGTTGACTGGCAAGCGAACTTTGATGATTCGTTGGAAGAGCCTCGCGTTATGCCAGCGAAAGTTCCAAACTTGTTGCTGAACGGCGTAAGTGGAATTGCGGTGGGTATGGCTACGAACATGGCTCCGCACAATTTGACTGAAGTGTGCGACGGTATTGCTGCATACATCGACAATCGTGACATCACGACTGAAGAGTTAATGCAACACATCAAAGCACCGGATTTTCCAACGGGTGGTGTTATTCACGGTTTGGAAGGAGTGAAGTCTGCTTACGAAACAGGAAGAGGTCGTGTAGTCATTCGTGCGAAGGCGCGTATTGAAGAAGTAGCGAATCACGAATGCATCATTGTTGAACAGGTTCCTTACCAGATCAACAAAGCCGATATGGTTAAGCGCACATGGGAACTGGTTCTTGAAGGAAAAATTGAAGGAATCGCTGAGATACGCGATGAGTCTGATAGAAATGGTGTTCGTGTTGTTTATGAATTGAAGCGCGATGCGATTTCAAACGTTGTATTGAATAACCTTTATAAATACACAGGACTTCAAACTTCGTTCTCGGTTAACAACATTGCGTTGGTGAACGGACGTCCTGAAGTGTTAAATCTGAAAGACATCATTCGTCACTACGTTGAACACCGCCACGAGGTTGTTACGCGCAGAACGAAATTCGAATTGCGCAAAGCGGAAGAGCGTGCGCACATTTTGGAAGGATATTTAATTGCACTAGATAACATTGATGCAGTTATTGCATTGATTAGAAAATCTCAAACGCCAGACGAAGCTAAAGACGGATTGATACAACAATTCGGATTGTCCGAGATTCAAGCAAAAGCAATTCTTGAAATGCGTTTACAACGCCTTACAGGATTGGAGCGTGATAAGATTCGTGCAGAACATGCTGAATTGATGGCTTTGATTACACGTCTTCGTGCAATCTTGGACAGCGAAGAGTTGCGTATGCAAATCATTAAAGATGAGTTGACGCATTTGAAAGAGAAGTTCGGAGACGAGCGTCGTTCGATCATTGAATTCTCTTCAGCTGACTTGAGCATTGAAGACATGATTCCTGATGAAGCAATGGTTGTAACCATTACGCACGCAGGATACATTAAGCGTACAAACTTAAACGAGTACCGCACGCAAAGCCGCGGCGGAGTGGGAGCGAAGGGAACATCTGCACGTCAGGAAGACTTCGTGGAACACATCTTCACTGCAACGAACCACGATTACTTGCTCATCTTCACGATGAAGGGAAGATGTTTCTGGATGCGCGTGTTTGAAATTCCAGAAGGAGGAAAAACAGCGAAGGGACGTGCAATTCAAAACATGATTCAAATTGAGCAAGACGACAAAGTCTTGGCTTACATCCCTGTGAAGGATTTGAATAACGCGGAGAATTTGAAATCGAACTTCGTTATTCTTTGTACAAGACAAGGATTGATTAAAAAGACATCATTAGAAGCTTATAGCAGACCTCGTTCTTCAGGTATCAATGCGATTACCATTGTAGACGGAGATGAATTGTTGCAAGCACGTTTGACCACTGGAGCAAGCGAGATCATCATGGGAACAAAAGAAGGTAAAGCCATTCGTTTCCCAGAAGTGAAAGTTCGTGCGGTTGGAAGAACAGCACAAGGGGTGAAAGCAGTATCGCTTGGAAGCGCTACAGACGAAGTAATTGGAATGGTATGCGTAGATGATCCGAACAGCGACATCTTAGTTGTTTCTGACAAAGGATTCGGTAAGCGTTCTTCATTGGAAGACTACCGTGTAACGAATCGCGGAGGAAAAGGAGTGAAGACCATTAACATCACAGATAAAACAGGACCGTTGTGTGCGATCTTAGCTGTAGACAATGAATACGATTTCATGATTATCAATAAATCTGGAATTGCGATCCGTTTGAGTGTTGATGAACTTCGTGTAATGGGAAGAAATACACAAGGGGTGAAGTTGATTAACCTTCGTGGAAACGATGAAATTGCTGCAGTGTGTGCTGTAATTCGCGACGAAAATGAAGGCGAGGCTACCGAAGGCGAGGAAAACGCAGCCGAAGGTGAAACTTCAACTCCAACAGAAGGAGGGGAAGAGTAAATTGCTAAAAATCTCTTTTGGCATTAACGTTGCCTTCAGAGAAATTGAAAAATAGATTTTATGAAAAAAACACTGATCCTATTTGCGGCTGTCTTATCATCATTTGCAGCATTCGCTCAACCTGAAGTTACAAGTGCATTCAATGCCAATAAAGAAGGCAATTACGAAGAAGCACTTAATTACATCAACCAAGCAAGTTCTAATCCGAAGGCAACCGGAAAAGAGAAGTATTGGAGATTCCGAGGTGATATTTATATGAATATTGCTTTAGACAGTGTTTTAAGTATGAAATATGCCAACTCATTCAACGAAGCGGTAGCATCATACACCAAGGCATTGGAAATGAGTAAAGACTATGTGATGGAAATTGGGGCGGTTGTAGACAATGCTCGTAGAATTGAGGAAGGAAAGGCAATAGCGGCGTATAAAGCAAGCAACACATGCGGTGCGGCAGGACATTATGACAACCTTATTTCGACAAGTAAAATGTTCGGAGTAACAGATACAATTTACTTGTATTACTCAGGGATTTGTCACGAGGCTTGTGGAAATGTAGATAAAGCGCTTGCAAATTTTACGACTTGTGCAAGCTTGAACTACCAAGCAGCAGATTGCTACTCTCGCATCGGAAACATGTTGGTGAAAGCTGGCAGAAAAGAAGAGGCAATAAAAATTTTAGGTGAAGCACGCGCGAAGTATCCAAAGAACTCTTCAATACTTACAGCTGAGGTTAACATTTACATTGAAGATAAAGACTACCAAAAAGCGCACGATGTATTGATTGCTTTAGCTGAAGCTGATCCAAAGAACGAGAGTGTATTGTTCGTATTGGGTGTAACATACGAAAAGAATAACAATCCGGTTGAAGCAGAGAAGGTATACAACAGAGCGTTGGAATTGAACCCAACATACTTCGATGCACATTACAACTTGGCTGTAATGTTTTACAATCAGGGAGTAGAAAAATTCAAAGTGTGCGATGCTATTCCTCCAAGAGAAACGGCTCGTTACGATGCTTGTAAAGCAGAGACGAAAGGTGTATTTGCAAAGGGAGCAGAGCACTTTAAAGTTTGTTATGACCAAGATCCAACGCAAGCATCTTTGAAAAAGGTTCTGCAAGAGTGCTACAGAAAATCAGGTCAACCTGAAAAGGCAACTGAATTGAAATAATGTCGATTTGTGTTGTTGACCTTAACGACCCAGCTTGATATTTTGTAATTAGAAAAATATTTAACAAAAAAGGAAACTATCGGTTTCCTTTTTTTATTTAGATTAGCAAAAAAAACAATGAAAAAATTTTTAGCAGTTTTATTTGTAGTAGTTAGTGTTGCATCATACGCTCAGGTCCAAAGAGCTGTAGATGGGTCATCAATCATGAGAGAACAGATCATGCAAACACAGGAATTTAATTTTTTCCGTGATTGGAATAACGTAGCAAAATTTGAGTCGGGTATTGGCGAAAGTGTTCAGGTATTTCCTGTGAAATATGAGTCTGCCGATGGTAAAGTGCAACTTCACGGACTTCAGATGTATGCTTTTATAAAGCCAGAAGGTACTGTTTTTAAAATTTCAACGAATTATTCTGGGGTAGGAAAATTTGGTAAGGGTATGGTTCAAAGAAGCATCTTTATTGATAAAGACGATGTGGGCCGAATGATTACTTTTATTGAGCGTGACATTGTGCCAAACTTGAATAAATCATTCAAGAAACAATCAAAAGAGTATGTTTACAAGTGCAGAGAGATGTTCTTTTCATTTTTAATTGACGAGAAGGAGTTGCGAATCACTATGCACTTATCCGATTATGGTCCATTTGGAGATGGCAGAGGAAGCACAGGGGAACAAGTTGAGTTCTGGACAGAATCTCAGGTTGATGAAATTCCTGAATTTTTAAAATCAATTAAGGAAGCATACTCAAAAATGAAATAAGAATCAATTTGAGAATAATTAAAAGAAAAGGGAGCGAAAGCTCCCTTTTTTAGTTTTCAACATTTCGAAAACGAGAGCAATTCAACCTTCAATTTGCGTAAAACAATTGACATGTTTACTTGGTCGAAATTAATGACGCACTCGCTGCGAAAAATAGAACAGAACGAAACGAATGATGTAGTTTCTTTTCCAACTGGAATTGACTTGTGGGACAAGAACGGCGGAGTAAGATCACAAGAAATTTCACTTTTGGTTGCGCATAAACATTCAGGAAGTACAAGCATGGCCCTTCAAATTGCATTGAAGAATGTTGATCAAGGAACGCCAGTGCTCTATGTGAGTTCAGATATTTCACCGGAGTTATTCATGTACAAGATCATGCTGCAACGCGCGAAAGAATCAATCCCTTCTTTTCATGAAGTAACGCACGATGCTATGTATTGGGATTCCCTTTGTCTGAAGTACCTGGAAGATTTGCATTCACGCCCGCTTTATTTTCAAGAATTCAAAGAACCCAAGTTGAACATTGCAATGGAAGGGATTTTGAAATTCAGAGATAAACATCCGCGTGGACTCATAATCATAGATAAACTGAAATACAATTATTCCGACGGGAAAATATCTCCAGAGTTGTTGAAGATTTTCTTGGACGGGCTCAATGAGGATATTGCTGGAACTGAAAGAGGAGTTCTAATTGTAACAAGTACTGCCTGCGACATGATTGATTTTTCTTACGGAAAATTCCCTTCGCTGTTGAGTATTTTCAATTGGCATATTTTCAACCAATATTTCAAGCGGGTGTTTATGCTACGCAAGGACATTAACGCTTGGATGAACACCGATTACTTCAGTCCAGATTTTCTATTTGCTTCAGGAGTGGCGATTACGGCCGATTCTAGAGTTCGAGACGAAGAAGACTTGGTGTATTATCACTCATCGCATTACCAGTTTTATTGTAAGACCAGTCCTGTGGTAAGACCGCTCGACGAAGACGATTTGGATAGTCCGTTTTAGTGTACGCGAATCTTCTCTCCAATTTTGATTGTCTTCGTTGGCTTGAAATTATTCAGCTTGCAGATCTTAGCCACTGTCGTATGGTGCTTAATAGCTAACCCTGAAAGTGTATCTCCGGATTTAACCTTGTGGTATTTTTGAAGAGGATTGTCTAAGACTTGAGTGGAAGTTCTTTTTGGCCCAGGTACAATTAGTCTTTGGCCAATGCGAATGACACTCGTTTCATGAATATTGTTTTCTCTGCATAACGTTTTTACTGAAGTGTGTTCTTTTTCAGCAATGGTAGAAAGTGATTCTCCTGATTTTACAACGTGGATGTGCGTTTGTAATTCAACAGGAAGTTTCTCTTCGCGAACTTCCATCATTTGACGTTGAGCAGAATCATCCTCGTGCTGAACATCAGATAATTGCTGAATTTCCTTGGTTTTTAGAATAGACTCGGTCATACACGGACAAATACGCGCACGCGTTACAGAATCTGCTTTGAATTCGGGAAAAGGTTTGTATTGAAGAATTTGAGACTTTACATGCGGATAACCTTTGAAAGCACCATCCGTATTCTGCTCCCAATACTTAAGGGCCTGTTGGTTATTCAACCCGCAAAATTGCATAAGCGTAAATGCACTTAGCATTCCGCTTTGATGCCAGCCGTTCCAACAATGTATATATAGCGGTTCTTTTTTCTCTGAATGAATAAGAGTATTTACTTCTTCAAAAAAAGTAAACACAACATCGCGATTTAAATCGGGCTGACAGCTGTAATTGAATCCAAGGTCGAATAGGGAATCTAAAACGGGTTCTGGATAATCCTCTTCGAAATATTTTGAATACAAGTATATTGCGCCGCCGAAGCCGGCTTGACGCAGGTTGTTTATTCCCCATGGTGGAAGAGGATGGGAGTTGTAAGTCTTCGGCTCGGCTTCTCTTCGATAAAAATTATTCGATCCACCGCGATAGAGAATGTTGTGTAAAACAACGCGCATGTTTCGAACGCCCAATAAATTATCAGGCCCCACACCTTTATTGTTCACCAATTTCGTTTGAACACTGTCGAGTCCAAACATATCTTTTTGGGCAGAGGCTGCGCCTCCAATCAAAAGGATTGAGCAAAGAAGAGTATACCGACGCAACAATTTCAACATACATCAAAAATACACAAGGGTGAGAAGAAGCTTATTCAATTAGAACAAGACTTCCTCACGACTTATTGTGCATATTCGAAGAGCTCTTTCGTAGAATAGCTGCTGTAGTAATTTAAGAAACGATTTTTCCAACCCACATTGTTCGTTGGTAAGTGATGAAACAAATCTCGGAAACCTTTGCACTGCTCCTTCATGTAAGAACGAAAAGCAAACTGATCGTTTTCGTTTAGACTCGCGAAAGCCAAGAGGCAACGTAAGGTTGCAATGTTTAGGTTGTCGAATAGATGCCAGCGCGAAAGCGGACCATTCATGACGTGCACTCTTCCATCTTTCAAAAAGACTATCATGCAATCGCCGTTCTTGCGCAGGTGAATCATCTTACCCGGCTCGAATCCAAGTCGCGAAGCGTGGCTAGCACTGAATCCCGCTTGCTGCGTGAATCCGTTGTTGTTGAAGATTTTCCACAACTTAGGTCCAGCTGTGAATAGTGGCAAGAAATCCGAGGTGGTCTCGCTGAAGTAAGGGTTTTGTGTTTTCATGAGACAAATATTTTGCCTCAGGTTGTAATGTATTTACGAGGTGATTTTTGAAAGAAAATAATTTTTATTTGGACTTAGTGTAATTTTTACACTAAGTTAGCATTCAAGAAAATTATCATGAATAGTTCAGGAATAAAAAGAATAGGTGTTCTAACCAGTGGAGGTGATGCTCCGGGTATGAATGCTGCTATACGCGCGGTAGTTCGTGCATGCGCTTTTCACAATGTAGAGGTGGAAGGAATTTTTCAAGGCTACGCTGGATTAATTGCAGGTGACTTCAAACGTTTGAATGAACGTTCGGTTGCGCGCATCTTGGGTCGAGGCGGCACCATTTTGAAATCGTCGCGTTGCAAAGAATTTCACACCGCAGAAGGAAGAGCAACCGCCATAGAGCAAATGAAGAAGCATCACATAGATGCATTAATTACAATAGGTGGAAATGGAACATTCACCGGCGCTCATATTCTTTCACAAGAATCAGGCATTCCGGTAATGGGAATTCCAGGAAGTATTGATAACGATATTTACGGAACCGATCACTGCATTGGATTCGATACAGCTACGAACACTGTTGTAGATGCAGTAGATAAGATTCGTGACACTGCAACTTCACACAATCGAATTTTCTTCGTTGAAGTAATGGGGAGAAACAGTGGTTTTATCGCTTTGAAAGCCGGTATTGCTGCAGGTGCAATTGCCATTGTACTTCCGGAAGATGAAATGACTTCTGAAGAGTTAATGCAGATTCTTCGCGCAAGTGAAGACAGCGGAAAATCGAGTTCAATTGTAATCGTTGCTGAAGGAGCAAAGAGTGGAAGTGCATACGAATTGGCAAATAAAGTAGCGGCAGAAAATCCAGATTACGACACGCGTGTGTCTGTTCTTGGTCACCTTCAACGTGGCGGAGCACCAAGTTGCTACGACCGTGTAATCTCTTCACGTATGGGAGTTGCAGCTGTGGAGGGATTGCTTCAAGGTAGAAAAGATGTGATGGTTGGACTTGTCAACGACAGAGAAACATATACGTCATTGGAAGAAGCAATTACACGTAGCAACCTTCCAAACAGAGATGAATTGCGAATTGCGAGAATTCTAGCGATATAATAATTAGAAAAAAAGAATACAATGAAAAAAGTAGCAATCAATGGTTTTGGACGTATCGGCCGCATGTGCTTTCGTCACACATTAACCGATAACAATATTGAAGTAGTCGCAGTAAACGACTTGACAGATGTTAAGACGCTTGCTCACTTATTGAAATACGACAGTATTCACGGAAGAGTGAATGCAGAGGTTTCTTCTGATGGAGATTTTCTGATTGTAAACGGAAAGAAAATTCGTGTGTATGCTGAAAAGGATCCTTCAAATTTACCTTGGGGTGAATTGAATGTCGATGTTGTTATTGAAAGCACCGGTTTCTTCACAGACGATGTAAGTGCCGGAAAGCACATCACAGCAGGAGCGAAGAAGGTTGTTATTTCAGCTCCAGCAACGGGTAACGTGAAGACAATCGTTCTTGGCGTTAACGACGATACGCTTACACCAGAAGATTTAATTGTTTCGAATGCTTCTTGCACTACGAACTGTTTGGCTCCAATTGCCAAGGTGTTGAACGATACATTTGGAATTGAAAAAGGATATATCACAACCGTTCACGCATACACTGCCGACCAGCGTTTGCAAGATGCTCCGCACAAAGATTTGCGCAGAGCGCGTGCTGCAGCGCTAAGCATGGTACCTACAAGCACCGGTGCAGCGAAGGCAGTTGGATTAGTTCTTCCAGAATTGAAAGGAAAATTAGACGGCGTTGCCGTGCGTGTCCCAACACCAGACGGATCATTAACCGACTTAGTGGCGATCTTGAAGAGAGATGTGACGAAAGAGGAAGTAAATGCAGCCATGAAAGCGGCAGCAGAAGGTCCAATGAAAGGCATTTTGGAATACTGTGTTGATCCAATTGTAAGTATTGACGTAGTTGGAAATCCCGCAAGCAGTATCTTCGACGCCGATTTAACTTCAGCGAACGGAAACATGGTGAAGATTATGTCATGGTACGACAACGAAGCTGGTTACAGCAAGCGCGTAATTGACTTGCTTCATAAAATGTAATTGAAGATAATTGATAGTTGAAACAATAGTAAATAAAGAGAAATGATACTTATAGCTGATAGCGGGTCCACTAAATGTGATTGGGCTCTCATTGACGAGAAAGGATCTCGATTAGGGAATTTTGAAACGATGGGTTTGAATCCATATTTTCATGATGAAAAAGTAGTTGAAGGTGCAATAAGAGGCAATGCCCCTCTTGCTTTGCAAGCAGATGCTATTTCGCATATTTATTTTTACGGTGCTGGAAGCAGCACGCCAACGATGTGCGGAATTATTGAACGCGGTTTGCGTGCTGTTTTTCCGAAAGCGGAATTGTTGGTTGAACACGATTTATTAGGCAGTGCCTATTCAACATACGATGGGGAAGCATGTATCTCTTGTATCCTAGGAACAGGAAGTAATTCTTGTTTCTTCGATGGAAAAGATATTCATGAGTCAGTTCCTTCATTGGCTTATATCTTAGGCGATGAGGCCAGCGGTTCTTACTTCGGTAAGATTTTGTTGCGTGAGTATTTCTACAAAAAACTTCCTGCTGAAATTGCTGAAGCATTTGAAAAAAGTTTCCCACTAAGCAAAGACGAATTCATTTCGAAAATTTATCGCGAACCAAACGCAAACGTATACCTTGCTAGTTTCACACGCTTTATTGGAAATTTCGCTCATCATCCACATGTGATGAATTGGGTGGTGAATGGTATGCGCGAATTCTTAGATATTCACGTGAAGTCCTTTGAAAATTGGGACAAAGTACCTGTTCATTTCGTTGGCTCGATCTCTCACTATTTCAAACATTGTTTGGAGGAAGCTTGTCGTTTGGAAGGTGTTCGTCTTGGTAACATCATTAAGAAGCCTATCGACGGTTTGGTGAACTACCACGTTAAATACGTATTTCACCACGCAGAATGAAAGGAGCCATTTTCGATTTAGACGGTGTCTTGGTAGATACTGCGAAGTATCACTATCAAGCGTGGAAAAGACTAGCCAATTCGGTTGGTGTAGACTTTTCTTTGGACGACAATGAGCATTTGAAAGGAGTGAGTAGAGCCGAGTCTTTGGAGTTGATATTGAAGAAGGGAAACATCGAGAAATCAGCGGAGGATAAGCAAGCACTCATGGACGTAAAGAATGAGTGGTACTTGGAATTGGCTGCTGAAATGAATCCGGATGAAGCATTGCCCGGAGCTATTCCTTTCCTAGAATCTTGTAAGTCGAAAGGAATTAAGATTGCATTGGGCTCTTCTTCGAAGAATGCTCCGATGATTTTAGAGCGCTTAGGAATTACACATTTGTTCGATGCTATTGTAGACGGAAATGTCGTTTCTAAATCGAAACCTGATCCAACGGTCTTTTTAACAGCTGCTGAGAAACTCGGATTAGCTCCAAGTGAATGCATTGTTTTCGAAGATGCTATTTCAGGTGTTCAAGCCGCTAAAACTGGAGGGTTCTATTGTGTGGGTATAGGAACGAAAGAAGTTCTTCCACTTGCCGATGAGATTGCGACTACGCT
>JBIKRF010000141.1:0-4042 GCA_044349305.1 Flavobacteriales bacterium | reverse complement strand
TGCCGTTGGTGTTCATGATGTCTTCGAGCAACAGCGGATGAATGTTGAATTGATTACCAATTTCACGAATAACATCCACGTCGTGAACACCCGAGATACAAATCCAATTCACCCCTTCTTTTTTGAGGGAAGGTTGTATTTCATGTAATGAAATATCGGAAGTTTCTTGAAGATGTTCAGCGGTATAATGAAGAAAGTCGATTTGAACCTTTTCTGTTTTTGGAACGCCAATGTATACGAGACTTCCAGGATCCATGCCTGCCTTGGAGATGGTCATGTTTTTTCTTGTGAAGATACACTCAACATTTCAATCTGAATAAAATTTGAAATCGGATAATTCTCATAGCTAGAATCAAGTCATCTTCGTATCAATGGAAAATTCGAAACACGTTCACCTCATTGCCATAGGCGGAAGCGCCATGCACAACATGGCCATTGCTCTTCATCGAAAAGGATATCTAGTTACAGGAAGCGACGATGAGATTTTTGAGCCAAGTAAAACGCGCTTGAATAACCTCGGGTTACTTCCAAGTGAAATGGGTTGGAAGGCGGATCGCATTTATGAAGGAATTGAAGCTGTCATTGTTGGAATGCACGCGCGTATCGACAATCCAGAACTCATTCGTGCGCAAGAATTGGGATTGAAAATTTATTCATACCCTGAATATATCTACGAACAGTCAAAAGACAAGATTCGTGTGGTCATAGGTGGAAGCCACGGCAAGACGAGTATTACTAGCATGATTCTGCACGTCTTGAATGCATTGGGAAAGAATGTCGATTACATGGTGGGCGCTCAGTTGGCGGGATTCGATTGTATGGTGAAATTCACTGGAGAGGCAGAGATAGCCATTATTGAAGGAGATGAGTACTTGTCTTCACCAACCGACTTGCGTCCGAAGTTTCACTTGTACCATCCAACCATTGCGGTCATGAGTGGCATTGCATGGGATCACATTAACGTGTTCCCAACATTCGAAAACTACGTGAAGCAATTTGAAATTTTTGTGGAAAAGATTGTTCCGAATGGAACGCTCATCTATTGCGAGTTAGACGAGGAAGTGAAGAAGGTTTGCGAAAGCGCAAGACAAGATATTTCGCTCAAGCCTTACGGGACCTTCGAGCACGAAGTGCGCAACGGCATTACGTTTATACGTCACAACGGAACAGAAACAGCCATTGAAATTTTCGGAAATCACAACCTTCAAAATTTGAACGCGGCCTTTTTGGTATGCGAAAGCTTAGGAGTGAATGCGGGTGAATTCCTTCGGGCTATTTCATCGTTCTCAGGCGCTGCAAAGCGGTTGGAGTTGGTTGGAAGAAATGCACATTCGGCGTGCTACAAAGACTTCGCGCATTCTCCTTCCAAATTGAAAGCAACCACAAATGCGTTGAAGGAACAATTTCCAAACAGAAAATTAATCGCGTGTATGGAACTGCATACGTTTTCAAGCTTGAACAAGAATTTTTTAAGTCAGTACGAAGGCGCTATGGCCGCGGCCGACGAAGCGTTTGTCTATTTCAACACACATACACTCGAGCATAAAAAACTACCGCCCATTTCAACGGAAGAAGTGGAACAAGCGTTCGCTTCGAAAAACGTAAAAGTGATTAACGATTCGAAAGAGTTGTTGAAAATTTTATTGGAAATGAATTGGGAAAACGCAAATTTATTGTTGATGTCTTCCGGGAATTTCGACGGTTTAGATTACCAAGAAATTTGGAATCAGATGCACAAATGATTTAAGCGAGTCCAACATCGAGTAGCATCATGACAATGAATCCGCCAATGAGTCCCAACGTGGCCACGTCGGTGTATTTGTCTTGTTGCGTTTCCGGAATTACTTCTTCCACTACAACGTAGATCATAGCACCTGCAGCGAACGCCAATGCATAAGGCAATACAGCATGCATTTGAATAACGGCAAGCGCACCAATGACTCCGGCTATCGGTTCAACAATGGCGGAAAGCTGTCCGTACCAAAAACTTTTTTTACGCGAAAGCCCCATTCTTCTTAATGGAAAGGAAACCGCAATTCCTTCAGGGAAATTTTGCAATCCAATACCAATGGCCAATGCAACCGCCCCGCCAATGCTGGCTTCTGGAAGTCCTGCTGCTACGCCACCGAACAGCACGCCGACAGCCAATCCTTCAGGAATGTTGTGAAGGGTAATGGCCAAAACCAACAGCATGGTTTTATTCAATTTGGTTTGAACACCTTCGGTTTTTTCTTGCGGAAAATTCAAGTGTAAGTGTGGAAGGAATTTGTCAAGTGCAAATAAGAATAATGCGCCCATAGCGAAACCCGCTGCTGCTGGAAACGCTTTGGTGAATCCTTCTCCAGGACTCATCTCAATGGCCGGAGCAAGAAGCGACCAAAAGCTCGCAGCAATCATAACCCCTCCGGTAAATCCAAGCATTCCGTCGAGTGCTCTTCGATTTAGATCTTTCACAACAAAGACCAATGATGCCCCAACGGCTGTTACAAACCACGTGAATGTTGTAGCTATAAGAGCCGCATAAACGTATCCATAAGGACCGCCTGTTTCAACCAGATTTTGAAAGAAAGAGGTAATGCTGTTCATATCAACAAATGTAGCTGAAATTTATTCGAACACGACCGATGCAAAGCTCGTTTTCAAAGCACGTGCCTTCGCCCATT
Source organism: Flavobacteriales bacterium (assembly GCA_044349305.1). Lineage (GTDB taxonomy): Bacteria > Bacteroidota > Bacteroidia > Flavobacteriales_D > Sanyastnellaceae > CAIZGX01. The sequence goes on along the minus strand of JBIKRF010000141.1, from coordinate 1,379 downwards.
TGTGAAAATCGAAGTAAGTGAAGAAAAGTGGATCGGTCTTTTTCACTTCGAGCAATTCACTTTCCAACCATCCCCACAATTCTTTGTCTTGAATGCTCTTTCGTTTTTTAAGCGTTTCATTTATGAATTGAAGAATTTTCTTTTCACCTTCAAACGCCTTGTTTCGAGTGACCAAAAAGCGCTGAACATTTCTAAGGGCATAGGGTATATAGCGCTCATTTTTCAATTCAATTTGAAGAATTAAATTGAAGACTTGCGCAATGCATTGCAAGTGCAGCAATTCGTTGGCGGGCATGTGTTGAAGGAATTTCTGAATGAATCGCTCAGACTCTTTAAATTCTTGTTGAATAAAACAAATCACCGCGCTCTGAAACCATACATGCGAAGTGCGAATATCGAAATCGCCGGTTGGAATTGCAGAAATCTCTTTGTGTTCAAGTATATATTGGTAGGCAGATTCGTTGTTTTTTTGAAGAAGGAAAACAGTAAGCGCAGTGCTGTGCAACAAGGATTTGTTTTCGCTTTCATCGAAAGAATTTTCCAGTTGCGAAAGATACGTTGATGCTTCTTTTATGTTTTTAAGTTGCGCTGAAATAACCGCTGCATTGGCTAGAGCGTTGCGAAAAATGGTGTTGTCTTGATGGTTTTTCCATTCGTTTGTTTTCAATACTCCAAGAAGTTCTATCAGGCTTTTCAAGCTGTCCATTGGTTTTCTTGCGTTCAACAAAACCGCACCTTTTAACTGAAGTAACTTTATTTGCGCTTCTAATGAAACAGTTTGTTGCGCATCGATTTCCAAAAGCAACCGCTCATTGTTCTCTTGCTCTTCCGTTTGACGAGGTTGACCATTCGTGTAGTAACCCGCAAACCAAGACCACTTCATGCATGCAATTTCTTTTTCATTTTGAATAGAAAAAAGACTAGCTTTTAATTCGGCGTAGTTACTATTGAGCATTTCATATCGCTCGGCCCCTGGAATGTTCATGGCTTCGATTATGCGCTCCTTCCATTCATTCAGTTCGAGTTGAAGAGCGGAGAGCTCATTTTTACGGGCGATTTTTAATGCGGAATGGACAAGTTTGTCGGCTTGTTCATGCAGTCCGCGATTGTATAGCACCTCAATGCTTTGAAGCAATCGCATGACTTCGGCGCGGGCCGTGGCTTTGTGATGAAAGGATGCCAACGACTTTAAAAGCGTATGATACAATCTGTTTTTTGCAATAGAGATTGCATCGGTAATGGGAGAACCTTTAAGAATCTTCAAGAGTTTTTCTTCGTCGTAATCGTTTAATTTTTCCATTGCATCGAATAGCAAACGGTGTTGACCGTCCTCTGCCATGGGCTGTAAGCGGAAATAGCGCTTTTCTGATTTGCTTAAA
>JBIKRF010000053.1:0-15207 GCA_044349305.1 Flavobacteriales bacterium | reverse complement strand
ATTCCAAAGTAGTCACCATGTTAAATTGGAAAATTTGCTTCTCGCGGAACACATCAATTACTTGCTCTACCTTTTCGTAGTCTGTGGTTCCGTCTGCTTTAATTGCGTAACGTAACGCTTTATCGCCCTTGATGTCTTTCGGTTCTAAACCGTGTTTTTCGGCATCGGCCATAAAGGCTTCGTAACCGCTCTGAATCCAATCTCCCAATTCTCCATTGATAGAATCGGTAGGGATACCAGGGGTTTGTGCGTCAAGTGCTGCTCTTGTCTTTTCGTCGGCACTTAAGTACTGACTCAGGTTGTTCATCGGCATTCCGCACATACCTAACAAAGCGAATTTGCGCGCTTCATCTTCGGTAAGTTTTAATTCCGGATGTCTTTGAACCATTCGTGTTAACATTTCTCTGCGAATGTCCTTTCCAGCAAGGTCAAAGAAAACTCTTCCCTTTTCATCAACCGTAATTTGCATCACTTTCTCTGGCAACAACAATTCAGATGTTGCTGCAGGAACGTCTACGATTACTGGTTCATTTGGACGGAACTTCGCGGTGAGAATAAAGAACGTTACCAACAAGAAACCAAGGTCAACCATCGGCGTCATATCCAAGCTAGGAGCGCTTTTGGGCATCTTGAGTTTCGGCATATTCTTAAATATTTATAATTAAGTAAAAACTTGAATTAGTGCTTTGAAGCGAATGTTTGCGTAACAGTGAAGTTAGCTTCGTCCATTGCGAATGTCATGCTATCAATACGAGTATTGAAGAAGTTGTAAAGGATAATTGCAATCGCAGATGCCATGATACCCAAGAAGGTGTTAATCAAGGCTTCAGAGATACCTAATGAAAGTGCAGTTGCGTCAGGAGCACCAGCAGTTGCCATTGCTTCGAACGAAGAAATCATACCTTTTACAGTTCCTAAAAGACCTACAAGTACCCCTAAAGATCCACATGTAGAAAGAATAACTAAGTTCTTAGAAAGCATTGGCAATTCTAATGCTGTAGCTTCTTCTAACTCTTGCTTAATAGCAGTTACTTTCGCTTCTTTATCTAAAGTTGTGTCTTCAGACATTGCTTTGTATTTCAACAATCCTGCACGCAATACAGCAGCAACAGAACCCCTTTGCTTATCACAAGCTGCAAGAGCTCCGTTAACGTCTCCGTTAGACAACATCTTACGAACGTTGTGAACAAACGTAGAAACACTTCCTTTTCCTTTAGCCATCATAATGCTAATGAAACGCTCGATGAAGAAAATGATTACAATCAAGTTAACCGCGATAAGAATAGGTACAATGAATCCACCTTTGTGAACCGTTCCTAAAACGTTTAATGGATGACCTTTTACTGGGTCTCCGCCTTCAAAGTTTGCAGTATCACCCAATACGAAGGTAAATAATGCCCAACCGGTTAACAACGCAATTGGAATAGCGATGTAAGGAAAAATTGAACTGAAGTTAAAGCCGTTTTCTTGCTTAACTGTAGGACTTGCTTTTTTGTTCATGTCTGTGTTAATTAATTTTCTGTTGTTTTATTCGGGCAACGAAAATAAGGAAGTTTGCTCAATTTCGAACACCACTTTTAAATCTTCATCTTTCGTTAACGTTTCACAAGAATAACGATTAGCCCTTTCTTTATTTGGAAGGATATACTTTCGGCTGAAATTCTTGAGGTTTAGGCCGCTTTCCCTAAAGGAACGGCATTAATACATCTGGTGCAGTTTCGCTCGGACGAAACGGCTTACTGTGATGTAGGTGCTGAATACACCAACCACCACGCTAAGCATGATTAGCAAAACACCCAACTTCCAAAATCCTCCGCCGTCTAAAAGGATCTGAATAATGTCGGCTAGCGATTGCTGATTAAAATATAAAATCAGTGAGATGGAAAGCCAAGCTATCGTTGAAGAAAGCAACGCGTTCTTCAGACTTTGCCATAAAAACGGACGCTTAATAAACCACGGTGTAGCGCCCACCAATTGCATGCTTCGAATAATCAGTCGTTGAGAAGAAATAGCCAATTCCACCGTATTCATAATAATGAAGGCGGAAATAATTAAAAATAAAATAACTATTCCTCCGATAATTGCACCCCACTTCGAGATGTTTTCATTCACTGATTGAAGGAGGGTTTTCTCGTATCCGACATCTTTAATAATTGGATTCTGCTTGCATGATTCCACGAAAGCATCTACCGTTGGGCCATCGGCCTTTTCCGGATTTATTTGTACATCAATGGACGCGGGCAATGGATTATATCCGAGCACTTGAACAAAGTCTTCACCGATCTCTTTGCTGTATTCTGCCTCTGCCTGTTCACTTGAGGTATAAGAAACCTGGGAGGCGATGCCGCCTCCCTCGATTTCCTTTTTAAAACTTAATATTTGTTCTTCGCTTACTTCATCGTTCAATAACAATTGCACCGTAAACTGAGATCGAATATGATCTGATACTTGCAATGCCACCAAATAAAAAACTAAGAATATTCCAACCATCAGTAAAACCAAGGTAGATCCGGCAAATGCTGAAATACGAGATATACTGCTAGCTGAAGTGCGAACGAATTGCATACGATTATGAAACAGAAACTACGTGTCCTTTGAAGAACAAATTCTCGCCTGCCAATGGGTGGTTAAAATCTATCACTACAGAATTTAAACGAACCTCTTCAACAACTCCTTGAACCTGGTGTCCTTCTGGAGTTTGCATTGGAATGACTTCGCCCACGGCAAATAACTCTTCGTCAAACTCTCCGTCTTCTTCCATGAACTCACTTTTCGGAAACTCCATGAAATATTCTTCTTGCTCTTCTCCGTAAGCTTCTGCACACGGAATGCTAATACTAAACTCGTCGCCAGCCTTCAATCCCGCCAATCCTTTCTCGAAGCCTTCGATCATTGGGTCTACCTTGAAGGTGAACTTCATTGGTCCATTTTCTTGGGTGGTTTCTACCAATTCTCCGTTTTCATCGTCGATGAAAAGCTCATAATTCACCTCAACGGTGGCGCCTTCTTTTATCATTTCTTTTTGATTTTAATTTTCTGTCCTATTTTTATTTTGTTTGGGTTTAATCCCTTGTTTAATTTCAAAATTGAGTCAACTGAAACGCGGTTTTTAGAGGCAATTCCAGATAAACTATCACCCGATTTCACTGTGTAATAAACATATTCCTCTTTAGGTGCTTGTGGCTTTGGGGGAGCCGGTGGTGTTGGTTTAGGAGTCTCAACAGGAGGAGTAACCTTCGGTGTAACTTTAGTCGTGGTATCTACCGGTTCAACCACTTTAGGAATGGTAATCGTCTTTTTTACTTTAACCTTTACCTTTAGATTCTGACCAGCCTTGAGAGCAGAACTTTTAAGTTTATTCCATTTTTTAATATCTGAAGATGTTACTCCATATTTCGATGAAACGCTTTTCAATGTTTCTCCCTTCTTCACTTTATGCGTCTTCCATTGGTCTTCCCAAATAACTTTGGTTGTCTGCTCCGCCGCACCTTCAGTAGAAGCCGTATCAGCGGCTACAGGCTCTGGTTCAGGCTTTTTTACTTCACTAGCTAAATAAATGTCTTTTTCGTGAGCCAAAAAATCTCCGATTTTTTCTACTGGCAACATGAGATAGTGTTTCTTTCCGTTATCCGGAATCTCTTTCAATTTATACGTTCCGTTCAAATAAGTAATTTCCTCAATCGGAAGATTAATGCTCTTCGATACAATTTCGAAATCTACTCTTCCTGTCACGTGTATTGTGTCGGTCTCGAAATAAGACATGGAAGCTTTCTTCGGGAAAATGTTATGCTCTGTAGAGTAGCTCATGATATAATTCACAGCAATAAATGCTGGAACATACCCTTGGGTTTCTTTTGGAAGGTATTGCTTGATTGCCCAAAAATCTTTCTTGCCATTTGCGCGACGAATCGCTTTGTTCACGTTGCCCGGACCACTGTTGTAGGCCGCCAAGGCTAGATTCCAATCACCGAATGTGTTGTATAAAAAACGCAAGTATTTACAAGCTGCTTCTGTTTCCTTAATCGGATCAAAACGTTCGTCTTGGTAGCTTGTAATATCCAAACCATACATCTTTCCTGTTCCCGGCATAAACTGCCAAAGACCTGCAGCACCTGCTCTTGAGATGGCTGTAGGGTTCAACGCAGATTCCACAATGGCCAAATATTTCAATTCCAGTGGTATGTTGTATTTCGCTAGGGCATCTTCAATTAATGGGAAGTACAACTGAGAAAGACCCAAAACCTTTGCAGTTACATCTCTTCTTCTAACGGAATAAAGCGCAATGAAATCGCGCACGTTATCGTTATAAACCAAATCAAATGGACTCTCTCTGTCTAGAACTTTCATACGCTCACGCGTAAGATCCTCTGGAAATGTTGGAACTAAATCGGTTGGATAGTCATAGGCATTCTGAATATCGGGGTCAGACGAAAAACAAAAGTGATTCAAATAACTCGCAACAAGCATTCTGTCAATCTCATCAATCTCTTCTTTCTTCAACCCTGCCACCTGACGATCTTGCAGCGTATCTTTTGGAAAGTCCAAGGCAAATACGCTCCAAAACGAAAGCACGCCCAGTAATGCTGTAACTAATTTTTTCATGATTTCCCTATATATAGTGCAACAACGTTTTTAGACGTTTATTGCCCTTTCATTTCGGTTACAATTTCCGAAATAATTGGAAGATTTCCAATCTTGGAAAAATACAATTGTGAACACTCAATTAGGGAAAAACTCCTGAAGCCTATGATAATAAGGCTTCCAGCGATTTTGAAAACGCCAGCAAATCATTGTCTTCTTTGTGGCGTGCAGTTATTTGAATACCGAACGGTAATCCAGTCTTTAAATCCTTTCCGCATGGAATAGAAATAGCAGGGTTTCCGGTTAGGTTTGCATGTACCGTGAAAATGTCTTGCATATACATGGAAATAGGATCCTTCGATTTTGCACCGAATTCAAATGCAACATCCGTGCAGGTGGGGGAAATTAGGAAGTCGTATTGATCAAAAATAACTTTCGTCTTTTCCTGCAAAACACGTCTTACCCGCTGTCCCGTGCCATAGTAGGCGTCTATATATCCTGAACTTAACACAAAAGAACCCAATAAAATTCTTCGCTTCACCTCGCGACCAAATCCTTCTGTTCTACTTTTTCTGTAAGTCTCGTCAATGCCTTTGGCGTCTTTACTTCTGTAACCGTAATTAATTCCGTCGAAGCGCGCTAAGTTAGAAGATGCTTCTGCTGTGGTTAAGACGTAATACGCCGGAACCATATAATCTAAATAAGGGAAAGAGATGGGTTCAACCACATATCCTTCCGATTTCAATTTTTCTAAAATCTCGTTAACACGTGCGCGAATTTCCGGATGAACAGCAGGGCTTTCAACCGCTTCTTTCAAGTAAGCAATCTTAGGCTTGTCAGAATTATTCTTTGCACTTGGAAGTTTTTCCAACAACGTTGTGCTGTCGTAAGCATCCGGTCCGCCAATAACTTGAAGCAAAACTTCCGCGTCTTCAACACACTTGGTCATTGGACCAATCTGATCGAAGCTCGATGCGTAAGCAATAAGTCCATATCTAGAAACCGCACCATACGTGGGTTTCATACCAACTATTCCAGTGAATGAAGCGGGTTGACGAATAGATCCTCCCGTGTCGCTACCCAATGCCGCTAAACAGAAATCAGCCGCTACTGCAGCTGACGCGCCTCCCGAAGAACCACCGGGCACACAGTTTTCATTTATCGGATTTTTAACCGGTCCGTAATACGAAGTTTCGTTGGAAGAGCCCATCGCGAACTCGTCGCAATTCAATCTTCCTATGATAATTGCATCTTCCGCAAGAATGCGTTCTACAACAGTTGCGCTGTACAACGATTCAAATCCTTCGAGGATTTTAGAAGAGGCAGAAACTTTATGATTTTTATAACAGATGTTATCTTTAATGGCAACGACCATTCCCGCAAGCTTACCCGCGGTTCCATTGTCTATTTTTTGTTGAATCAGCTCGGCCCGTTCTAAAGCCTCGTCACCCCAAACTTCCAAGAACGCATTCAAATTCATGCGGGCTTCAATGTTCTGAAGGTACTGCGAAACAACGTTTTTTAAGGAAACGGATTTTGAGGAAAGCTCAGACTGAACTTCCTTCAACGAATGAAACACCATTGGAAATAGATGTTATTTATTCTCGATCTTGTCAGTCTCCGATGGAGTTGAAGAAGAACCTTCGCCTTTGCTAGCGTCTTTGAATTCCTTCATTCCTTTTCCTAGACCACGCATCAATTCTGGAATTTTCTTACCTCCGAAAAGAAGAAGAACAACAACTAAAATTGCAATTAATTCCCAACCGCCTAATTTTCCCATAACCTTAGTTTTTTAGATGCACAAATATACGACAAACCAAAGGTTATAGCGTACTCGGACAAACGAAATTGGTTTTCGGTAAAGCGGTCTTAGAAATCGCGTTATAACCACCCGCAATGTCAATGACATTGTGAATTCCGCGGCTTTTCAAAATGCTCGCAGCAATCATGCTTCGGTATCCACCCGCGCAATGTATGTAATTGTTCTCACCCGACTTGAAGACACTCATGTGTTGATTCAATTCGTGAAGAGGGGCGCTGGTAGCGGCTTCCAAATGTTCTGATTGAAATTCAGTTGGCTTGCGTACATCGATTGTATTCACTTTTTTATCGGAAGCCAACTCTGCAAATTGCTCGGCAGAAATGCTTTCAATCTGATCAATTTCGTTTTCCGATTTATCCCACGACTCAAATCCGCCTTCTAAATATCCAACAACTCCGTCGTAGCCTACACGCGCCAAACGCGTGATCGCCTCTTCTTCCTGACCCGGCTCTGTAACCAACGCAATGCGTTGCTTCATATCTGTAATTAATGTCCCAACCCACGGTGCGAAATCGCCCTTCAATCCAATGTTCACTGAACCCGGAATGAATCCTTTGCAAAACACTTGCGGACCACGAACGTCTAAAAGCAACACGCTGTCATCTTCCATTAATACCGTGAATGCCTCTACAGACAACGCCTTCATTGAATTCTGAACAACAGCCTCTAACGAAGAAACTCCTTTCTTATTCATAGCCACATTCTCTGGGAAATAAAACGGAGGAGGCAACAATCCAGAAGTTACTTCCTGAATGAAATCTTCCTTGGCCATTTCTTGCAAGGCGTAATTCACTTCCTTCTGATGACCCAAGGTATCGAAAGTCTCTTTGCTCATGTTCTTTCCGCACGCAGAACCCGCGCCGTGTGCAGGATACACAGTAATGTCGTTTTCCAACGGCATTAATTTGTTTCTCAAACTGTCGTATAAATATCCGGCTAAATCTTCTTTCGTTAATTCACCTGACTTTTGCGCCAAATCTGGTCTTCCAACATCCCCAATGAAAAGTGTATCTCCAGTAAATACCGCTACTTGCTTTCCGTTTTCATCGCGAAGCAAATAACAAGTGCTTTCCATTGTGTGCCCCGGTGTATGCAACACTTCAATCGTGCAACTTCCAACTTGAAGAATTTCTCCGTCAGTTGCAATGTGCGAAATGAATTCGGTCTTGGCGTTCGGACCGAAAACAATGGTTGCTCCCGTGTATACTTGAAGATCTAAATGTCCGCTTACAAAGTCTGCATGAAAATGCGTTTCCAAAATGTATTTGATCTTCGCACCCGAAGCGTTTGCTCTATCTGTGTACGCTTTTGTATCGCGAAGCGGATCAATAATTACCGCCTCACCGTTGCTTTCAATGTAGTACGCGCCTTGCGCTAAACATCCGGTGTAAATCTGTTCAATTTTCATAGTATCTCAATAATTTCTTTCGTTAACATATACGTTCCCACGGCCAGCAAAAGTACAACGAAGGACTTTCGCAAAATCCCATCGGACCATTTTTTAGAGAGTAAAGCTCCAACTACAACACCCACAACCGCCAAGGCTAAGAAGGGTATTAAGATGGAAAAATTCAAGGTGTTCAATTCTGAATAAGAAACCGCTAATCCCGATGCCGAGTTCAAGGTAATAACGATAAACGTTGAAGCAATGGCCGCAGACATGGTGGTGTTGCGGTATGCATAAATAGCAGGGACAATTAAGAATCCGCCACCCACGCCAATGAGAGATCCCAACACCCCTACAACAGCGGCGTTCAGGGCTAATGAAACAAGTCCTTTGCCCTTGGCTTTTTTCGGATTAAGCAATTTGTAAGCGACAATGTACATGATGGTCACAAACATCAATAGCAAGATGCTTTGGGTTGAAACCTTCCAACCGAAAACAAAAAATTCTTTGGGTAAACTCGGTAACAAAAAGAATTTGGTTAACGCTATAAAGACCATGGAAACCGCTGCGAACAACAGGGCCAAGCGCCATTCAATTTCTTTCCTGCTTTGAATTCCACCAACAATGGAACTGAAAAACAAAATGGCGTAGGAAGAAACGACTGCCGATCGCAAATCGAATCCAAACAAATAAACCAAAATAGGAATGGTAAGAATAGCGCCGCCACCGCCAAGCACGCCCAACACAAAGCCCATGAGCAGTGCTCCGAAAAATCCAAGGGCCATTGTTAGTTCCATAGTGCAAAGATAGTTCTTCAATAAAGCCGCGTCGTGACGATTATCACGTAAGACTGGCTATACTCATTAATCGTTGTGTGTAGTCGTTCGAAGGATGAAGGAAAACCTCTTCCGTACTGCCTTTTTCAACCAACTCTCCCTTCCGCATAACCATAACATTGTTGCTCATGTGATAGACCACCGGCATATCGTGAGAAATAAATAAATACGTCAGACCGAACTCTTCCTTCAAATCGTTTAACAAATTCAACACCTGGGCTTGCACCGAAACATCGAGCGCTGCAACGGCTTCATCGCAGATAATTAACTTCGGATTGGTTGCCAATGCGCGAGCAATGACAATACGCTGACGCTGTCCACCTGAAAAATTATGTGCATAGCGCTGCGCGCTATCAGCGGGCATTCCAACCGCATCTAATAAATATTCAACGCGCTTTCTTCGTTCCGAATTCGTGCTTCCTATTTTATGAATGTGCAAAGGCTCAAGGAGCATGTCTTCAATTTTCAACTTCGGATTCAACGACGCGAATGGATCTTGAAAAACCATTTGAATGTCTCTTCGAAATTTATTCGGAAAGGAATTTTCATTGCCAATGAGTTGCTCTGCTTCGAACCAAACATTTCCGCTTGAAGGTGCAAGAAGTCCCATAAGCATGCGGCTTAGCGACGTCTTTCCACATCCACTTTCGCCAATTAAACCAAGGGTTTCGCCGTGTTTTATTTCGAAGGAAACGTTGTTCACCGCTGGTGAAATTTGTCCCGGATAAATCTTCGTCAACCCTTCAACCCGCAATAAAATATTTTCATTGGTGGAAAATGAATACTGCTTTTCAGCTTGGTCGTTTCCCAACGTAACCAAGCTCTTTCCCTTTGAATTTTTTGTGGGTCTGCAAGCAAGTAATCCCTTTGTGTATTCGTGTTGCGGGGCATTCAATACAGCGCCTGAATCGCCCTGTTCAACGGCGTTTCCAGACTTCATCACCACTATGTAATCGGCCATTTCCTTCACCACATGTAAGTCATGTGAAATGAAAAGCACCGACATGTTACGCTGTACTTTAAGCTTTTTAATTAACTCTAAAATCGACGCTTGAACAGACGGGTCTAACGCTGTAGTAGGTTCATCTGCAATGAGCAGTTGCGGCTCTGAAGCCAGAGCCATGGCTATCATAATGCGCTGACGTTGTCCGCCTGAAAACTCATGCGGATATTTTTTCAAAGCGCCCGCAGGATCTGGCATTTCAACCTCTTCTAACAAAGACAAGACTTTGCTTTTTCGAATTTCTTTTTTTTCATGTTGAAGGCATTCCTCCATTTGCTGCTGACAAGTCATTGCCGGATTAAGAGCCGTCATGGGCTCTTGGAAAATCACAGCAATCTTCTTTCCGCGCAGCGAAACCAAGGCTTCGTCTGTAGGCTTCACCATTCGATCTTCCGAACCCAACAATTCACCCGAAAGAAAAATATCTCCGGAAGGAAACGATAAATTTTTTGTTGGAAGTAAACCGAGCAACGACATGGCGGTTACCGATTTTCCACTACCAGATTCACCCACCACAGCCGTTATCTTTCCCGGGAAAAGCGCATAAGACAGCTCTTTCACAACAATTCTGTTGTTGAAGGCCACACTTAAATTTCGTATTTCCAACAAAGGTTTCACTACCTGCAAGATGATTATTATTTCAGTTGGAAAGACACCGTTCCGTTGAAGAAATAAACATTGCAATCGCAATAAACCTTTGTGGTGAATGACCTTCTTACTTAAACTATTCTTAACTTTATTGCACCTTAAAACTATTCTTTGTGAAAAAACTTGTATTTCTTTTTTCTATTTCCATCAGCTCAATTGCAGCATTCGCACAAGTTACTTGGAGCGAAAACGTAGCGCCTATTTTGTTTGAGCACTGCACCAAATGTCACCACGAAGGTGGTATTGGACCTTCATCATTCATGACTTACGACGATGCATACAACAGTTCCGCTGGAATATTGGGCGCAATAACTTCTGGACAAATGCCCCCTTGGCCAGCAGATCCGAATTATCGTCATTTCGTTGGAGAAAATGTATTGACACAAGCAGAGAAACAAACGATTGAAGATTGGTTGGTTGGAGGAGCGTTAAGCGGAGACCTTGCACTTGCCCCTCCAACGCCTGTTTACAACAACAGTACACAACTTCCTTCTGTTGATCAAACTTTCACTACACCGAATTATACAAGTCCAGCGACAAATAGCGATTACTACAGAACATTCGTTATTCCTAGCGGATTGGCGCAAGACGGATGGGTAGACGGCATAGAAATTATTCCTGGAAATGCTGATATTGTTCACCACGTGGTTATCTCTTACGATCCAACAGGGGCGGGAGCTACACTTGATGCGAATGATCCTGGGGCAGGGTTTCAGTCGAGCGGAGGAAGTTTAGTTGACGGTGCGAAATTCCTTGCAGCTTGGGCCCCCGGGGGCGGACCTTTGTGGGTGCCTTTTGGATTCGCACAGCGATTAGAGGCGGGCGGAGATCTATTGGTGGAATTCCACTATCCAGCTGGTTCGCTGGGGCAGGCAGATCAAACTACCATTAACCTTCATTATTCAGACGATCCCACGCCAAGAGAGGTTTGGTACAACCCTATTCTTAATCATGCGCCGGGAGTTTTGGATCAGAACTTTCTTTTTATTCCTGCGAATCAAACTGCAACATTTACCGAAACTTATAACGTTCCTTTGGATGTAACCCTCATTGGTACATTCCCTCATATGCATCGCGTTGGAAGAAGCATTAGCAGTTGGGCAGAGCTACCTGGCGGAGGAACTGAGCCGCTGATAAGCATTCCTAGTTGGGATTTCAATTGGCAGTTGAGTTACAACTACCCACAATTAATTCACATTCCACAAAACACCAACCTCCGCGCTGAAGCCTTCTACGACAACACCTCTGCGAATCCATTCAACCCCAATAGCCCACCGCAATTGGTTGTGGCAGGTGAAGAAACCGGAGATGAAATGATGATTGTATTTTTCGCATACACGTACTACTTGCCGGGAGATGAAAACATTGTTGTTCAACCCATCGTTAATACCGAAGAACAGCAAGCGTTTCAGCAGCAATTTGATGTTTTTCCGAATCCGAACAACGGAACATTCAACGTTCAAACCTTTAATCAGCGCTTCGATAAAACGGTTATTACCATTACAGACATTAGCGGAAAGGTGGTGTACGAATCGAAATGGAACATCCCTGGTGGAATGCATACGCAATCGTTAGAACTGAATCTACCAAAAGGAATTTATGTCTTACATGCTGAAGGAACTACCACTCACGAAAGTGAGCGCTTCATTGTTGAATAACTAAAGCGAAAACTTTAACGAAAAAACATTGCTGTAAAGAACGTCTGAAGAATTTCCGACATCTGTTAAGGCATAGTCGATAAACATTTTTCGAAGACGAATACCTATTCCAATGTTTGGTTGATAGGTGATGTACTCTTCTTCGAAATCCTTTACGCGCTGTGCATTTCCAACGCCTGCGCGGAAAAATATCGTGTTTGAATAGCCCACTTCCAATCCAACATTTGGATCAATGCTGAATGTGTTTCCTGAGACTAAAACGTTACGTTGTCCATCTGAAGTAAATGTTGCATTTCCTTCCAAGAGAAACGATATTTTTTCTTTATTGAATTTGTAACCCGCACCTAAAATAGCGCGCGGTAAAGCAATTTCTAATCCGTTCTGCGGCAACGCATTTCCCGTTTGTTGAAATACCGAAGTTGTATTAGATCCCAAACTGAAAGACCATGCGTTGAACGTTGAGCTTGCATCACGAAAGACAGCGCCTAAACACAAATGCTTTCCTTGGTATTGCGCTCCTAAATCAAATCCGAAGCCATATGAACGCGCAAAATCGCCAATCTGACGATAAATAATTTTAGCTGTTCCGCCAATGTTTACGCGACTTGCCCAGGGCTTGTGAATGAAGGGAACACCCTTCTTTGCATATGAAAACAAGAAGGCGTAATCCGCTGCGTTGAATGTTGTAACCCTTGAATAGTCTATGTTTCCGTTCGGATCATATAAGTCTAACGTATTCGGAATATCGTCGATTCCAAAACGAATAAGCGAGAACGAAGCCGCGGAAGTTGAATCAAGTCTTTTACCTACTGCCGCATAATCGTACTTTGCAATGCCTGCATACGATTCGCTATGCATAAGCGCTGCATCAAGCTTATATCCCAGGCCCATTAGTCCCGCAGGATTCCAATAACCAGAAGTAACATCGTTCACGCTGCTGACTTGCGCTTGCGACATACCCATGGCGCGCGCCCCTACACCTATGTGCAAGAACTCGTTCACGTAAACACGTGCCACCTGTGCGCTCGCCAGGTGCGATGAGCAAAAGAGTACAAGTGCAAGAACAATTTTTAAAATGAAGCTTTTCATCATGAGCGTAGGTGAAACGAGAGTCTTCGTAGTTTATTTTCTTAAACCGAAATTACTTCTTCTACAACACTCGGAAGCTTTGCCTTCAGAAGATTTTCAATTCCACCTTTAAGCGTTGCTGTTGAGGAGGGGCAGCCTGCGCATGAACCTTTCATTTCAACAAAAACTTTCTTCTCGTCATAACCCACGAAATCAATAGCTCCGCCGTCAGCTTCAACCGCCGGTCTTACAAACTCTTCTAACAACGCCATAATTGCGTCGTCGTACTCTGAAGGCTTGAAGTTCGATCGATCAACTGATGATGGTGTTGATCCTCCGGCCTTCGCTTCTTCAATCATACTCGCGCTTCTGCTCATGAGTTCAGCAGGAACCGTAGAAACTGCTATCTCATTGTCCATAAGCCACTCGCGCACATATTCGCGCAGTTGCATAACAATCATGTCCCAATCAATGGTGCCGTCCTTGGTAACGGTAACAAAATTATGCGCAACAAAAACATTGGTTACAAATGGAAAATTGAAGAGCTCTTCCGCCAATGGTGATGAGCCCGCTGCTTCAGCTTTTGACTTATATTCAACTTGAAGTCCGCCCGTTAAAAGCAAACGATCCGCAACAAACTTCATAGACGAAGGATTCGGAGTCATTTCAGCATAAACAGAGGTCGGAATTTTTTTTCTTTCGTTCATGTCACAAATGTAATTCCATTCAAGGAAAACATTTACAACCAATGTTCATTTGAATCCCACTATTTTTGTTTGAATCGTTTGTGAATTTTTCACTTCAACACACAACATGAGAAAACTCTTGGTCTTCATTTTACTTGTATCGAATGGCATTGTTTCATTCGCGCAAGAAACCTTTCCGTTCAACGGCGTTCGTCCGAAAGACGTGAGTGCATATGCGCTTACCAACGCAACGGTATATTCCACTCCAGAAAATAAAATGGAAGGAGCCACCGTCATTATTGAAAAAGGAAAAATCAAAGCGGTTGGAAAAAACATTCCGATTCCCACTAACTGCGTAATCATTGATGCGAGTGGAAAATTCATTTACGCAGGATTCATTGACGCGTTTTCCACCTACGGGATTCCAAAAAAGCAAAACGACAATCAAGGCGAAGAAACGGAAGATTCAGGAAAAAATGTGCTCGGTTGGAACGCCGCCATTCATCCGGAATACAACGCTTCCATGCAACTTCAACACAACGAAGAAGAAGCTGAAAGCTATCGCAATGCTGGAATAACCGCAGTGTGCTCTCACAAGGCAGACGGTATTTCTCGCGGAACAGGAGCGCTTGTTTCGTTAGGGAATGAAATTCATGCCGATATGATTAGTGCTGAAGCCGCGGCCTACTTCTCTTTCAACAAAGGAAGCAGTCCGCAACAATATCCTTCTTCCATCATGGGTAGCATTGCGCTTTTGAAGCAAGCCTATTGCGATGCCAATTGGTATGCGAATTCGAAAGGGGGCGGAGAAACGAATTTGACGCTTCGCGCCCTCAATGCAAATAGCAATCTTCCTCAAATTTTCGAAGCGAATGACAAATGGAATATTCTTCGTGCAGACGCAGTTGGCGATGAGTTCGGTGTTCAATACCTCTTTAAAACTGGTGGAAATGAATACCAACGCCTAGAAGAAATGAAAGGCACTAAAGGGAAATTCATTGTGCCTGTGAACTATCCGCAAGCCTTCGATGTGAGTGATCCTGCAAGCAACAGATATATTTCAACTTCAGAATTGAAACACTGGGAATTAGCGCCATACAACCTCGCTTATTTGCACAACGCCGGAATTGAATTTTGCATTACTTCAAACGGACTTGAAGAAAAAGGGCAATTGCTTGAAAACCTAAAGACCGCCGTTGAAAACGGACTTCCCGCAAACATTGCATTGGCAGCATTAACAACAAGACCAGCACAATATCTAAACGCTCAAAGCCGCGTAGGCTCTATACTTGCGGGATACGATGCAAACCTTGTGATTACAAACAAAGAGCTTTTCACCGGCGATTCAAAGGTGCTTGAAACGTGGGTGAATGGAAAACCTTACTTCGTTTCAAATGCAGAGTCTCTGTCACTTGAAGGAACTTACAACTTTTCAGTTTTAGGAACAACGGTTCAAGCGGAAAGCAAAAAAGGCAAAGGAGAAGAAGTGGTTGTTTCTTCAAAATTGAAAACAACAGA
>JBIKRF010000052.1:0-15282 GCA_044349305.1 Flavobacteriales bacterium | reverse complement strand
AAGGAAGAATTTTCAGAGACCTTGCGTTATTATACCGAGCAGTTGAAAATGCACGAAGTGAAGATTCATTTGAACACTTCCTTCCAACTGAAAAATTTCAAAGAGCATTATTTCGAAGAAGTGGTTTGGTCTACTGGCGTGGTTCCTAGTGCATATGCTTGGGAAGAAAACGATGGCTCTATTTCTGTGTTGAATTATGTTGAAGCCATTCAGCAATACAAATCGTTAGGAGAGGAAATTGTTATTCTGGGCGCAGGCGGCATTGCTATGGATGTGGCTTCGTTGCTCACGCAAGACAGTGAAACGAAAGAAGAGTACAATGCGTTTTGGGGAATTGATCAGCAGCTTGAACATCGCGGTGCGCTTCAATCCAAACAAGAACGCACTCCTCTTCGAAAGGTGGCTATTCTTCAAAGAAGCAACAAGAAGTTGGGAAATAAATTGGGCAAAACCACCGTGTGGTCGCACCGCACTGAATTGCAGCAGTTGGGAGTGGGCGTGTTCAACGGCACCACAGGAATTCGCATCGTTGGTGAAGAATTGTTATTCAATTCAAACGGAATAGATTATGTGTTGAAGCCGAACGCAATCATATTGTGTCTGGGGCAGCAATCGATTCCCACGCACATTTTATCGTTGGTGGAAGAGGGTGTTCCAGTTCACGTTTTGGGCGGTGCGAACGATACGGCATTGCTCGACGCGAAGAAAGTTATTCGCGAAGCAACCGAGTGGGCGTTGAAATTTTAGTTGTGAAAAAATAGAGTTGGTGTATTAAGTACACTTTCTTTTCTTTGTGCCTTCAATTCGAATAAAAAGAAACCATGATAAAATATTTATCTACGCATCCGTGGTCAATTGTTGAAGAAGATTTTCATGCAGATCTGCAACGCAGTTCTGAAAGTATTTTCAGTATTGGCAATGGAAAATTCGGACAACGCGCCAATCACGAAGAAGCGTTTTCGGGGAAGACCTTGCAGGGAAGTTATGTGGCAGGCGTGTACTATCCTGATAAAACCCGCGTGGGATGGTGGAAGAACGGTTACCCCGAGTACTTCGCGAAGGTGTTGAACTCGGCGTTTTGGATTGGAATAGACGTGACCATAAACGGAGAAGTTTTCGATTTGAATACGTGGACCGTTTCGAATTTTAGAAGAGAATTGAACATGCGCGAAGGCTTGTTGCAACGCTCGTGCATAGCCACTTCGCCGAAAGGAACGAAGGTGTCGTTAATCGCAGAGCGCTTTTGCAGTCTAGCCAACGACGACGTGGCTGCTATTCGCTACAGCATAACTCCGTTGAATGGAAAAGCGGAAATTAAATACGCGGCATACATTGAAACGGAAGTCCGCAATCACGATAGCAACTATGACGAATTGTTCTGGAAGCCTGTCTCAACGGCGGTTTCAGCAAGTGGAGGAGTGGCAGTATCGGAAACGTTGAAGACTGGATTTCAAGTGGCATGGGCGCAAGAAGTGCGTTACAACGCTGAAGCAAAAATTGAATCTTCAACCACTTCAACCCGAATAGAAAATACTGCAGTATTTCATGTTGAAGAAAATGCGCCGTTGATCATTGAAAAATATGTGGGCATTGTAAGTTCTTTGAATGAAAAGAATGAAAAATTGGCTACTGCTGCTGCGCAAACAGCTCAGTCTGCGGCTGGTGAAGGATACGAAGCGCTTCGTGCTGCGCACGTTGCAGCATGGGCGCAAGTGTGGGAGTTGGGAGATATTGTGATTGAAGGAGACGACGAGGCGCAGCAAGGCATTCGTTTCAATATTTTCCATTTGAATCAGACTTATACCGGACAAGACGCGCGATTGAACATTGGTCCGAAAGGATTCACTGGAGAGAAATACGGTGGAAGTACCTATTGGGATACTGAAGCATATTGTTTGCCTTTTTATCAGAGCACGCGCGATTCGCACGTTGCGAAGCAGTTGTTGGTTTACAGATACAATCAGTTGGATAAAGCCATTGAGAATGCCGCGAAGTTGGGATTCAAGAACGGCGCTGCGTTGTATCCGATGGTGACCATGAACGGAGAAGAGTGTCACAACGAATGGGAGATTACGTTTGAGGAAATTCATCGCAACGGAGCAATAGCGTATGCCATTTACAACTACGTGAAGTACACGGGCGACGAAGCGCATTTGGGTCAATACGGAATAGATGTGTTGGTTGGCATTGCTCGTTTCTGGGCGCAGCGTGTGAATTGGTCTGAAGCAAAACAAGCGTATGTCATGCTTGGCGTTACAGGTCCGAATGAATACGAGAACAACATTAACAACAACTGGTACACGAATTATTTCGCGGCGTGGTGCATGAAGTATGCGAAGGAAGTTGGTGAAAAAGTGTCTCGTGAAAACGCAGAATTGTTCGCATCGAAATGTGCGAAGATGAATTTGAACTTTGCTGAAGAAGCTGCAGATTGGCAGAAGAAGGCAGAGCAGATGTATTTCGGAAAGTTGGAAGGAACGGAAGTTTATCTTCAGCAAGACGGCTTTATGGACAAGGAGCAGTTGAGCATTAACGATCTTGATCCGTCTGAGCGTCCGATTAATCAGCATTGGAGTTGGGATCGTATTTTAAGAAGTATCTTCATTAAGCAAGCCGATGTTCTTCAAGGATTTTTCTTTTTTGAAGACGATTTTCCAGATTCGCAATTGAAAGCGAACTTCGATTTCTACGAACCCAAAACCGTTCACGAAAGCAGTCTTTCTCCGTGTGTCCATGCGATACTTGCGGCCAAACTTGGATACAGTGAAAAAGCATACGAGATGTATTTACGCACTTCTCGTCTCGACATTGACGATTACAATCATGAAGCGCACGAAGGACTTCACATCACCTCCATGGCCGGTACTTGGATGGCGATCACCATGGGTTTTGGCGGAATGCGCGTGAAGAATGGAGAATTGGTGTTTAATGGAACATTGCCTTCGCAATGGAAAAGTTTTACGTTTAAGGTGTTGTTCCGTGGGAAGCAGTATTCTGTTTTTGTAGACTCTACTGGAACAAATATTAATTGATCCACTTTTTGGACTAATCCCGTTGGGACAAATCCTTTCAGGACCAATTCCGTTGGGATGTATCCGCTTCGCGGACTGATCCACTTTGTGGATGTATCCCGAAGGGACTTATCCCGTTGGGATGTATCCGCTTCGCGGACCTGTCCACTTTGTGGATGTATCCCGCAGGGACTTATCCCATTGGGACGTATCCCGCAGGGACTTATCCCGTAGGGAGCACAGTTATTTTTTCATTGATTTTATTATAAAGTAAAGCCCAGCACCAACGCGGCTATTGAGTTTGATGAGTTGAAGATGTTTTTCATCATCAAGATAGGCGATGGTTCGAAGAGTATTTATCCAACCAGAGGTTTCGCGTGATTCTTTTAGTGCAATCGAAAGTTTATGAATTTTATCCTTCTCAGATTCCGCTGCTGTCGCTTCCAGCATATTTGCTGAAATAGAATTTGAAGATCGGTAGAATTGATTTACGATAGGAGAGAGCTTTTTCTCTTTGCGCCATTGTTCGCACAAAAGTGCACTTTCGTGTGAAAGTTTTACGGCGTCAGTAATTAGTCGTTGCATGTTTTTTTTGTCAAAATTGCACTCGGAATTCATAGAATTTAAAAAATGAATATGTCAGAAAATCGCATAAATGTTCATTGACAACAGTTGCTTCCTTTATCGTTTCTGAGATTTCAACATATGAGTTTTATAAATAACAAGTTTGGATTTCACTTTGTGGACTAATCCCTTTGGGATACATCCGCTTCGCGGACCAATCCACTTTGTGGACTAATCCCTTTGGGATACATCCGCTTCGCGGACCAATCCACTTTGTGGACTAATCCCTTTGGGATACATCCGCTTTGCGGACCAATCCACTTTGTGGACTAATCCCGTTGGGATACATCCGCCTTGCGGACAAATCCACTTTGTGGACTAATCCCGTTGGGATACGTCCGCCTTGCGGACTAATCCACTTTATGGACAAATCCCGTTGGGACCAATCCGCTTCGCGGATATAATCAAAAGATTGTCTACTCTCTTTGGTGTATTTTCATATTGCCTTCAGATGTATTCCGATAATTTGATTTAGCTTGGCATCCTTCCGAAGTGGAAAAACCAAAAAATTGCGAGAAGAAAAACAATTGAAAAATGAAAACATACACAGTAATCTCAGAATCATCCATGTGGTCTACCAAAAAGTTGAAAAGAAATGTGGAAATAGTTCTTAATGAAAAAACGAAAGAAGGTTTTGAGGTTGTAGCTGTAGCTTTTGGATTTAATACTTGGTGGGTTCCTACGGCATATATCACATTAAGTAAATAAAGTTGTTTTTACATTAAAGAAATGCAATTTCGTTGCAAAAGCAAGGCTCCATTAAATAAATATTTATGAAAAAACTAATTGAAAGGCAGACCATTGGCGATAATATTAAAGCATACAATGCTTATCAGCAATTTGGTAAACTATTAGACGAATTGGAGTTAAGACAATTGCCGGGTGAAACAATTAGTTTGTTGAATCATGAAATTGAACAATTGAATGCAATTGAAGTGTCAGATAGTTCTTTTGTAAAGGCTATTAAAAGGAGCGAAAATAAAGTTGTTAAATTCATAGAGAAAGAACATAAAATCGTTCCGAAAAACTATTACCGAAAACTTTGGATGATCATGGGTATTTCTGGATTTGGAATACCGTTGGGTGTTGCAGTTGGTCTTAGTTTGGGAAATATGGGAATGATTGGTTTGGGATTTCCTATTGGTATGGCAGTTGGCATAGGTGTGGGTTCAAAAATGGATAAAAAGGCTTTTGAGGAAGGTCGACAATTGGATCTAGAAATAAAGTAATAGGCACAATAGACCGATTCTTTTAAATATCAAGAAAAGTCAGCTTATTCGAGGTTAAAAGCCGACTGAAAATCATTTCGTGCTTTTTCCGATTATTTTTCTCTGCATATAGGTTTATTTTGAATTGTGATTTATTCAGTTTGGGAGTGCAATCAAATGTGTTTTGAATTGTAGTGCAATGATTTAATACATTTGTTTCTTGATAGATTAAATCGGATGCAATGAAAAAAGCGAAGTATATAAAAGGATTTGATGGACTTCGCGCAATTTCTATATTGTTAGTAATCTTTGCTCATCTCGGATTATACTCTAAAATCGAGCATGTTGTTTTTTTTAGAGATAATTGGAACTTGATTTCGGGTGGTGCGGGTGTAATGATTTTCTTTTCAATCAGTGGTTTTTTAATTACAACGCTGCTTCTAGGTGAGAAAAGGAATTTTGGCAGAATTGATTTTAGGAATTTTTTTATTCGAAGGTTTTTGAGATTAGCACCGGCAATATTGCTGCTTCTGATTACTGTATTGGTTTTAATGTTAGGTCATTATTTAAAGCAAGATTTTGTCGCAATTCTATTTTCTTTCTTTTATGTATATAATTTTGTTCCTCACAAATTTTACACGGGAGAACTTGGTCACACATGGTCTCTTGGGGTTGAAGAGCAATATTATTTTATCTGGCCTTTTGTTATTAGCTATTTAAGTAAAATAAAGTATCTGATCTATTTTGCTTTGTTTGTTGTATTCGTTTGTGTAGCGTTTAAGTTTATATCAGGCTATCCAATTCCTTATAATGGAGAATCATACCTCTTGGCGAATTATACTTATGTAGATAGATGGTTTATACCAGCATGCTTACCAATTATTATTGGCTCACTATCAGGACTGCTGTTGTTTGATTTTGAAACACGATTGAATAAACTCTTTACGAAAAAATATCTGTTTCCATTACTAGCGTTTTTTCTATTTACCTCTCAAATCTTTATGCCTTTTTGGTGGGATAATTTCTCGTTTTTATTCATGCCTATCGCAGTGTCGATGTTCTTACTGTGGGTATATTTCAATCAAGATTCGAAATGTGTAACAATTTTGGAATTTAAACCAGTTAGATTTATTGGAAAGATTTCTTATGGATTATATGTCTATCAAGGACTATTTGCGACTACAGGTCCTTCGGGTGAATTGTCCATTCAGCATTTTCCAATAAATATTATACTAACTGTTTTGGTGGCAATAATTTCTTATTACCTCATCGAAACACCGATATTAAATTTGAAGAAGAAGTTTGCGCCAAGGAATATTTCAAATGGCTAGAACTGCTTAATTACAGCTTCCAGTATAGTCGTAGCAACCTTTCCAGTCTCCGTTTCCATTTCCGACGATGTCTGGACCAAATGTGAAGGGTCCCCCGATCATACGCGGTGAATCTTGGCTAACACGAAAATTCCCATTCGTATAATCGCAGAAATATGGAGATTGATTGTTTACAATGCTTTCCCAAACATTGCCGTCGTCAGAAACATCGACATCTGTATCGACAAGACAATATTTAAATTGAACCTCCTGCAATTCAGGATCTTTCAAGTCCATCACAAATTCACTAAAGTCGCTCAGAGTAGCATTGTTTCCCCACATAATACAGTTTCTGAAAAAGCAATTGCTTAGTGTGCGTGTCTGAATATTTTGATTGATGTCTTCGTAATAATTTGTCAGATAAAAAGCCGGAGCGGTTCGGTTTCCATTGTTCCAGTAATTTGCAAAAGTGCAATTGTCGAATTGGTAAGTGCCACCTACACTAAGGTTTGCGCAGCTTTCGCCACAATTCGTAATTAATAGATTACTTCCTGAAATTGTCGAACCTTGAGCAAACAATCCCACGCCCGACATGTTATCTATTTTAGTATTGGTGATTGTTAAAGCGAAACCACTTGCGCTTGTATTTCCAAGAGTATCTGCTTGAATTCCCATCCCCCCATTTTTAATAATGGCGTAATTGATAGAACTAGAGTTACACTGATAAAGCCAAATTCCACCGCGTGTTACCGAGTAAATTCCAGGGCCAACACCTGTTTCAATTTGCACATCGTACTGAATACCCCATTGACCCGGTAGGTTAGCATAACCTGCTTCCAATCGATCGCCTTCAAAAACGACCTCGTTGTTCAGGCTTCCTAGAATATTTAGTGAACCTTTGTAGACGAACAATCCCGATTTTGCATGGACATACACATGTGTCCCTTCATTTATGGTGAGATTACAGGTTGAATCTACAGCAACAATTCCGTAGATAACATGCGGTTTATCGTTGTTCCACACAGCGCCACACGGCAGTTCGTACAATTGATTTTGTGTTGTCCCTCCATGAAAATAAGCGTCTTGACCCCAAGCGGCTAATTGCACAACTTGATTGTTTCCGTTAGTGTTGAATACAATCTGATCTTCAATGACGTATGGTGTATTCGCATTGTTTGGATCTACTGTTACTTCAACAAAAATGAATAAGCTATCTCCGGACTCTATAAACACATCTTCGAAATGTGTTCCGTTGTCTCCGTTAACGTTAATTCGAAATTGAGATAAACTTCCTCCTGCTAAATCAATACTTGCAATTTGAATGGCTTGAGAATTCGTGTTGTAAACTTTGACAATTTTAGTGATGCTGCCTATGGTTGTGAATACCGTATCGAACAACAAGGTATCTGTCGAAAAGGTAATTTTCGCAGATGAGTCAGTGGTTATTTCGTCGCGTCTGCACGAAGCGATGAAAACAATCACAGAAACTAAAATGAAAATGAAAAAGCTTTTCTTCATAATACGGCAAAGATGCTTCAATTAACGAGGATATACAAACGATATTGCTTATTTTACGTTAACGAAAAGCATCTCGCTTTTACGAAATGTCTTCGACTGTCTTTCAAGAACACAGTTCTCACAACGCAGTTCCCACAACACAGTTCTCACAACGCAGTTCCCACAACGCAGTTCCCACAACGCAGTTCCAACAACGAAGTTCCAACAACGTTGGGGTTGAAAACTTCCACTTCGAATCATCTCTTCGTTCCCCCAAAATGTGTTTCTTGCATACTGAATACACACCATGAACTCTTCCATTCTACAAGCGCTATTGAAACTCTTCGCCATTATTTCGGGCGATAAGAAAACGAATGGATATGAAGTCGTTTCACTTTTTTTAGGGAACAGATTAAGTCAACAACAGATTCAGGTTTTTCTAGATGATTACAAGAGCTATGTGGCATTATACCACAAGCCACGCGCGAATGCCGAAAAGCATACAGCTATGACCAGCGTGAAGGTGCTTCGACTTTGTGAAGAGATTCATACGTCGTTGAATCACCACGAGCGCTTCATGGTTTTTGTTCGATTGGTTGAATTCGTTTTCACTTCACAAGAACACTCGCAACAAGATTTAGAATTTCTAACTACCGTGGCCGATGCTTTTCATATCGATGAAAAGATGCGTATGGCCATTATTCATTTTGTTCATTCAAAGGAAATAGAATCCTCTGATTATTTCTTTTGCATGAAGAATTCGGAGACGAATGATCACAGCCATTTGCCTTCCGGAGAGCTCATCTTCTTCCGCATTCCGGAAGAGAATTTGTTTTTCTTTCGCTACATAGGAACAGACGAACTGAAGTTGAACGGTAGTTCAATAAGGCCAAGTTCGGTCTATGCGTTTTCTTCCGGTTCTTCCATTCGCGGAGCGAAGAGCAAGCCTGTTTTTTACAGCGATGTGCTGCATGCTTTCCTCGCGTCTGAGCATCTTGACAGTATAGACTTCCTATGCAATGCCATCTCGCATCAATTTCCAAATGGAAAAAAAGCATTGGAAACTCTGCGCTTCAGAGCTTCTTCCGGGAACCTCATTGGTATTATGGGGGGAAGTGGTTCGGGAAAATCAACGCTATTAAATATCCTGAACGGAAACACTCGTCCGAAATACGGCGATGTTCAAATAAACGGAAAGAGTATTTTCAACAAGAAAGAATCGTTGAAACACCTCATGGGCTATGTTTCTCAAGACGATATTTTAATTGAAGAACTCACGGTGTTTCAGAATTTGTACTTCAACGCGCAACTGCTTTTCAAAGGCAAGTCGAAACTTGAATTGCAAAAGTTGGTGCTGCGAACGCTTCAAGATGTTGGACTTTCAGATTGCAAAGATCTTCGTGTTGGAAACGTGCTAGACAAGACCATTAGCGGTGGACAGCGCAAGCGCTTGAATATTGCATTGGAACTTATGCGTGAGCCCGAGGTTCTTTTTGTAGATGAACCAACAAGCGGACTGTCCAGTCGCGATTCAGAAAACATAATGGATCTGTTGAAGGAGTTAACGCTTCGCGGAAAGCTAATCTTCGTGGTGATTCACCAGCCGAGCAGCGATATCTTCAACCTGTTCGATCAATTGCTTTTGTTAGATCAAGGCGGAATGCCTATCTATTACGGCAATCCGATTGACAGCATTTTGTACTTCAAGAAATTGGTGAATCAGGTGAACATAGACGAGAGTCGTTGTTCACATTGCGGCAATGTAAATCCGGAACAGCTCTTCAACATTATTGAAGCAAAGGTGCTAGATGATTACGGAAATGAAACTCAGCAGCGACGCATTACTTCACGAGAGTGGAACAACTTCTACAACATCATGTGCGCGCCTGAACAAGACACGCGTATTAATGAAGATGCGCAAAACACCGAGTCAGAGAAGAAGTTGTTGGGAAGCAATCTTCCAAATGCATTGAAGCAATTCCAAGTGTTTTTCTGGCGCGATGTGTTGGGGAAAATTACCAATAAGCAATACCTCATCGTGAACCTGCTGGAAGCGCCGTTGTTGGCGTTCTTGCTCAGTTGGTTCATTAAATATTCGTCGAAAGACGAGTACATTTTCCGCGAAAATGTAAACCTTCCACAATATTTATTCATCACCGTTGTGGTGGCGCTGTTCATGGGATTGACCGTGAGCGCGGAAGAAATTATTAAGGACAAGAAGATTCTGAAGCGCGAGAAATACCTGAACCTGAACAAGAACAGTTATCTCTTTTCGAAGTTGGGACTTATGTTTTTAATCTCGGCCATTCAAACAGCCTCGTATGTTTTAATTGGAAATTCAATACTGGAAATTCAAGGCATGTTCTGGCCGTTCTGGATCATTTTGTTCAGCACAGCGTGCTTTGCGAATGTGCTAGGACTGAACATTAGCGCCACGTTCAACAGTGCAAAGGTGATCTACATTCTTATTCCCATTCTCATTATTCCGCAGTTGTTGTTCAGCGGCGTTATTGTAAGATTCGATCGCCTGCACAAATCCATGGTTACCGAAGGCGAAGTGTCGTGGGTTGGAAATGCCATGGCCAGTCGCTGGGCCTACGAGGCTTTGGCAGTAGAGCAATACTGCAACAACGACTTTACTTCACGCGTGTTCGAAACCGATGTTCAGTTGAAATCGTTGACCTGGGAAAAAGATTTTTGGGTGGCTGAAATGCGCAACCAACTGAATAATTGGGACAAGCCGAACAGCACCACTTCTGTTGAATTGATGAAGAATGAATTTGCGAAACGCGCCGAAAGCACCGCTGAACTCAATTGGGCGTTGCATCAAATTGAAACGAATGGGATAGAGGCGAGAGATACTGTTTTAGGTGTGTTGAGTATTTACGAGTCGGCACTTATAGACCGCTACAACAACCTGAACGACGCGAAAGAGCAGTGGTTATCTTCCTTGCGCGATACGGAAGAGAAGCAGAAGCAATACCAGCAAGACATGGACAACTACTTCAACGAATCGTTGGAAGAGTTCGTTACCGCAAAGAACGATGTGAAGAAAATTGTGGTGACCGATAACGCGTTGGTGCGAAAAGCAACACCGATTTATTTCATTCCGAATAAAGGAACTGCATTTTTGAAATCGCATTTCTATGCACCGAAGAAGTGGATAGGAGGAAAGGAGAGTGGGAATTATGTAAACACGCCAGGCGCTAATACGTTTGTCATTTGGTTAATGACTTTAGCGCTTACATTCTTGTTGGTGTTCGACGGATTGAATAAACTAGCGAAACTTTACACCTTCACCATTCGGAAAGGAACAGATAAGATGGCTTCGTAATCTTCTCCGGCTTCAAGCATGTCTTCATCGTCTGCTTCGTAATGCCAAAGCACCGTTGCGTTATCTCCAAGTGGTTCTAGTTTGCGGAAAAGATCGAGCAAACATTTCGAACTACTCGTGTTGAAGTATTCCAAATGAACATGAAATTCTGTTTTAGCTGGTGAAGATTTCACCCATTCACCCATCCACTCGATTAGCGGTTTGTAGAAGTCTAATGCATTTTCTGGAATAGATCTTCCTTTCAATTCTAAAATACCTCCAACTGCATTGAAATGCACATGTGGAGATTTGGGAGAAGCTTCGCGAAGGATTGAATTCATAGGTGCAAGATAGAAAATTCTTCGAAGCAAAATTAAGCGAGTATATTTGTTTACGAAAATTTGTTATGCAGAATACTCAAGAGTGGTTTGCGTCGTGGTTCAACTCTCCCTTTTACCGCGAATTGTACGCACACAGAACAGGAGAAGAAGCGCGGGCGTTTGTGTTGAAGTTGATTCAAGAATTGAATTTGCCAGCAGGAGCAAGTGTTCTAGACGTTTGTTGTGGCAACGGAAGACATAGCGAAGTTTTTAACGAGAAGAATTTCAATGTAGTTGGAATAGACATTAGCGAGAAGAGTTTAGAAGAGGCGAAGGCGCGGAATTTATCGAATGCTCATTTTCATTATGCCGATGCGCGCAATTTCGAGATGCACGAGCGCTTCGATTGTGTGGTAAATCTCTTCACAAGCTTCGGATATTTTGAAACAACGGAAGAGCACATTGAAATGCTTCAGCGTATTTACGAGCATTTGAAAGACAACGGAGTTTTTGTATTCGATTTTTTCAATGCTGAAAAAGTTCGTGCTGCCGGCAGTGAAGACCGCAAGGTGGTGAAAGACGGCGCCGAGTTTCACATAACGAAAGAGATCACCAACAACCGTGTAATTAAGCACATTCGCATTCAGAAAGAGGCTGCGCGCATGGATTTTCAAGAATCGGTAGCGTTGTATTCGAAGGAGCAGTTGGTTGAAATGTTTGAAGTAATAGGATTTAAAAATATAAACACATACGGAGATTATGAGTTGGGGTCGTTTGACTTACTTAACTCGGATCGTTGTATTATTATTTGTTCGAAGTAATGGAAGGTTCATTTTGGGTATCGGTGCTTTCGCTTTTTAGCGCATCTATGTTAGGCGGTTCGTTAGCGTTGTTGTGGAAGATGAAAAACAACCAATGGTTGAAATTGCTTTTGTCTTTCAGTGCGGCGTATTTGTTGGGATTAACGGTGTTGCATTTGTTTCCTGAATTGTATCATTCAGACTGGGAATATGCGGGTTGGTTCGTGATAGCTGGATTTTTACTTCAAGTTATTTTAGACTTTTTCTCTCACGGTGTAGAGCACGGACATGCGCATACGCACGATCACATTTCGGGTTCTTTCTTGTTCTTGGTCATGGCGTCGTTGTGGATTCACGCGTTCATTGAAGGCATGCCGTTTGGCGCAGATGCGCATGTGCATGCGGAAGACGTCACCGCTGCTGCTCACGGACACGAGCATCACGATCACAACAATCCGTTGTTGTTGGGAATTTCCATGCACAAGATTACCGAAGCCTTTGTCTTGGCCTCGTTGTTTCTGCATGCTGGGGTGAAGAAAGCGAAGGCTTGGTTCTTACTTATTCTATTCGCATGCATTGCTCCGCTTGGCGCAGCGTTTCATTTGTTCGTCGACTCCCAAGGCTGGGATGTTGAAGGTTGGTGGTACACGGCAATGATTGGCGTGTTAATCGGAATCTTGCTTCACGTCTCAACCATCATCCTTTTCGAAAGCGAAGAAGGTCATTCGTTCAACTGGAAAAAGTTTGTGATGGTCTTGTTGGGAATTGCTTCTGCAGGACTGCTGGTGTAGGAACTACGTTGTTAGAACTACGTTGTTAGAACTACGTTGTTTGAACTGCGTTGTTAATCTTCCCCTCTCTTAACTTTTCTTAACTTTTCTTAACTTCTCTTACCTTCTCTTACCTTTTAAAAAGACATTCGCCGCAGGCATTCTTCGAAGACATTCGCCCGCAGGACTTTTTGGGCATGCTGTTGTTAGCACCAGCATTTCTATTTTCCGCTGAGTCTTTCATTTATCTTGTCCGCTTATTTTATGGTTGTAAAAATTCAACATCGCCTTTAATTTCTTTAGTTGTCCAAATTAATTGCGGTGAGATTATGTTGTCACCAATTTTTGTCAGCGTAATACTTTGTAATTTACTAAAACGAAAGTTCTTTTCGATTTTCGTGTTTTGTAAAAAATAGCTTCCTTGATAAAATTCACCATATTTTTTTATCTGTTCTTCAATTTCTTTCAAATTGGTTGTTACCATAAATGTCCTTGAGTCAGCAAAGCCAGGTTTACAAATAAGTGTAATTTGTCCTTGCTTATTAATTTCAGCGACTACAAAAATATTGTCTGAATAGTCTTTGTTAAACCTTTCACCAATTGAGAAAATAAAAAGCCCAAGTGCCAATATAATTGAGGTCAATTTTACTGTTTTAGCAAACTTGAAATTTGCTGTCAAGAAAATTGCTGTCAATGGAATTAATGTCAAAAATGTCAAGTATGGAAGCAACAAGACCCAAAACAAAACATTGTTATGAAAATTGAATATTAGATATTTTCCTACTTCACTTGTCAATAAAATAGCATAAGTAAAAGCTGTCAAAAAAGTCAAAAAGTAGCCAAGTCTAACTTTTGCAATTACTAAAATTGTCGAGAGTAAAAAGGTTGGGTAAAGTAAGAGATAGAGTAAAGTTGTGTCTCCAACGCCCCACGCAAAAGTCGTAATAGTCATTGAGAAAAAACTTAACAGTCCAACAATACCCGTCAAGATTATTGTCAGGCGTAATTGTCTCAATTTTTTAGTCTGTTCGTCCATTATTGTGTCGTCTGTTATGCTTACTGCTAACTAGTTTATACGCGCTACAAACCTTCCCAATACATTCCATCATAGTCTGATTGGCGAAGTTTAATTGCGTATATTAAAGGTAATTAAATTCCCATTTCATTTCACACCAGATTCCACCAATTTTCTCCTTTCCAAAAACCGTTGAAGTCTATTCGTTAGTGTTATCGGGTGTTTGGGAGCATTTACCAGAAATAGAGTAGGAGTGGTGGGGTGGTAAAATACGTCGAAAGACGTAGGAGCGAAGTTCCCTTCGGTATACATCCACCCTGTGGATCAGTCCGCATAGCGGATACATCCCTTCGGGATTGGTCCTGAAAGGATTTGTCCCTTCGGGATTGGTCCACGAAGTGGATAAGTAATTCCTACTTCGTAATTAAAATCAGCCGAAGACATTCGCCAAAGGCATTCGTCTGAAAGACATTCTTCCCCTCTCTTAACTTTTCTTAACTTCTCTTACCTTTTTAAAAAGCCATTGACATAAACACGCATAACAGTTTCTTGACAATCGCTATTCTACGAAATATGTTTGTCGATATGAAATCAAATCCCAAAAAGTCACAAACTGATTTTGAAAACAATACCAATTTTGGGTATTTTTACAAAAATCAGTTGGCCATGAGCAAAAACACTTCAATCACTTTCGGTACCTATTTCGAACAGTTTATTCAAAACACGTTGAAGGAAGGTCGGTATAAAAACGCTAGTGAAATTGTACGCGCAGGACTTCGTCTGCTTGAAGAAGAAGAAAATAGATTGGCTTCATTGCGACATTCAATTAATGAAGGAATCGCTAGTGGAACAGCTGTAGATTTCAATCCCAGTGAACATTTAAATAAGTTGAAGTCAAATAAGAAATAGATGTCCGCTTTTACTTTAACCTATAAAGCCGTTGCAGATCTTTCTGAAATTTGGAATTACACTTTTGAGACCTGGTCAGAGCAGCAAGCCGATGTTTATTACAAGCTATTAATCAAAGCTTGTTCTGTCATTGCAAAGAATCCGAAATTAGGGAAATACTACAACGAAATCTATCCCAATCTAATGGGTAAGAGGGCTTCGAAACACATCATCTTCTATCTTGTTCAAGAGAATAAATCCATTGAGGTTGTTAGAATTCTTCACGAGAGCATGGATTTGAAAGGAAAGTGGAACGTTTAACTTCGTTATTGGAAATCCATTGGATTTATTCCTACTTCGTAATGGGAACCTTTAACTGCGTTATTGGAAATCCTTCGGATTTATTCCAACTTTGACCGTGCCTAAAAAAAGTTGACACTTTTATCATCTTCAACAAAACGAAGATTATGAAAAAAACAGCCTTAAGAGTACAACGAATCTTTTCGGAGGACTTACGAAAAGAGAT
>JBIKRF010000051.1:0-15355 GCA_044349305.1 Flavobacteriales bacterium | reverse complement strand
CTCTGACAATTTTCTACCACCAAGACTGAAGTATTCGTTTCTTCCTGAACGGTCTTTCGGTGTCTAGTCGTTACAACTGCTGACGTTTTTACATCCGCCTCAACATTCAGCGTCGCATCGCTGTTGGCGCTAACATTGGCAGCGACTGCAGGAATTACTTTTAATTCGGTTGCTACAGGCGCTTGATTTTGCGCAAGAGTATTGTTATCGCCTCGATTCCAAAAGACCAAAGCCATAACACCCGCACCTATTAATGCTACTACGTAAACATTCATGGTGTACCAAGAGAAGGCCCAGAAAGACTTCTTCGTTGATAACGCTGTTTGAATACGCTCCTCCATTCCAACTGGAGCTTCAGGTGAGAAATTCTTTAGATCTACAGCGATCTTATTCATTAAATTTTCCATACGCTTATGCTTCTAATGCTATTTTACGCGCGCTCAAATCAAGCAACGCCTTTTGTAAATGTCCCTTCGCTCTTGAAAATTGGGACTTCGATGTATTCACATCTATTTCCAACATCTCAGCGATTTCTTTATGCTTATATCCTTCAACAGCATACAAGTTAAAAACGGTGCGGTATCCGTCTGGAAGTGCTTGAACACAAAGCATAAGTTCTTCCATGGTGTAATCCACATCATGATGCTCTACCAAACTTGTCGCATATTCTGAGCGATCATCGATTTCATCTTCCAACCGACCCTTTAAATTTTTTCTGTAACCTGTAATTGCTGTATTAACGGCAATTCTTCTTACCCACCCTTCAAAGCTTCCGGCAGATTGATAGTCTTTAAGGTGATTGTAAATCTTTACAAAAACCTCCTGCATAGAATCCTCAGCTTCCATCTTATTCTTGGCATAACGCAGGCAAATACCATAAACCAAAGAAGAAAACTTCTTGTACAACAAGTGTTGCGCCGATTTATCGCCGCGAATACATGCCTGTATGAGAGTCTTTTCTTCCATTCTTATAGCATAGACCATTGCCTTAGGAAAAGGGTTGCACCACTAAAGTTAAAAGATTTTATTGGTATTTGTATACCCCTTCCCCCTTGTTTTTGGAAAGCATGCGGTAATCGAGGAAGTAGATGAGTCGAATAGATACTGAGTTGCTAAAGGGCAGCTGTGTGGTTGAATTGAAATCGGAAAGAAGATCTGCTTGAACCTGGTTGTCTTCATGTGTAATCGCGTATTTCCAGGCGAAAATCATTTCACTTCCTGGACGGAAAATCCATTTGTAGAAAAGATCTACGGTTAATGAATTGAAATCTCTGTTTGCTGCGGAGAAATCATTCGTTTCACTGTTGAGACCTGTATATGCGGTAGAACCCAATGTGCCATCTTCTTTCAACCCGAAGAATTCATGATAGCGCGAATAACCCCAATAATGACGGAAGCGCATGTTCATGCTATTCACTGGATTGAAAGCAAAAGCAACGGTTAGCACATTGGTATGGGAAATCGCATCGCGTCTTCCAAATACAGGGGCGTTATCATTCAATTCATCAAACGTGGCATAACCAAGGTCGTTGAAGTGTTGTTGTCTGCTGTATACGTATGTGAACATCCACTTGTCGTTCAAACGAAAGCGCGGAGAAACGCGCCAATTAAAAACATAACGCCCATCATTTTCATAGACTCCATAGCCAGAGCCCGCGTCTATAGCCAATCGCTTGCGATAATCGGAACTCAAATAAACTCCTCCCCTAAAGTATTTATAAGTCTGAAATTTCATCCCATCTACACGCGGCTCGAAAAAGTCGAATCCTCTTGTTGGCTGAGCATCGTAATTCAAATTGATGTAGAGAAACTTATTTGTAATAACGGTAAATTCTCCTTCGACATAATCTGAAGTATATGTTCTCGGAAAGTATAAGTTCGAGCGCGAGTAAGTGAAATTTGTCCAGGCCTTATTCAATTTCCAAAAAGGTTCGTAGATGGAGTAACCTATGGTTGCGGAATTTACTTGCTCGTTATTCGCTTGCAGATAGCCCAAGTCATTTGGATCGTAGGTATTGCTCTCAGTATAATGCATCAATTGAAAATTGAAATTTCCACTCACTTTAGAAAACTTCACTTCACCCATACCACCACTTTTATCAGTCGGGGATTCATTCGATTGATCTAGACCGTTTTTCATTGAATAAGCTCCATGCAGATGCAACTCATACGTATTTTTCTTATTTCGAAATGTCCCCTCAACTGCGCTAACATTTGCATCATAAGCTCTCCCAGAACGGGTCAAATTTGTATTGGTAAATGAAACAAACGAATTGTTCCGAAGATTTTGATCCACTACAAATACATTGGAATTTGTTATTGGATTAGTTAACTCGGTTCTTGTTTCCCCCGTAATGGTGTCGCGAAACTCTGCATAACTCTCTGTTGTCAAACTATTCAAAAAACCAATAGCCAAACCCTTTGAATTTCTCCCACCAATTTTCGTGCTGTTCACAACCCTTTGCTGTGACGGATTAGAAACTAAAATCTCGTTATCTCTCGCTTTCGAACTTGCCCCGTAATACCCAAAAGGTGTATCGCCTATTCTTCGAGAATAAAATATCTCACCGCGCTCATAAAGTTCTAATCCTTCGTTGAAAAAAGGCCTATTGTCTTGAAATTGTATTTCGTAAGGCGTCAAATTCAAAATCAATTGATCACTTATGGTCTGTCCAAAATCGGGAATAAGCGTCGCATCCAATGTATATGCCTCGTTCAAACCAATCTTCAAATCCATACCCGCATTGTATGCGAATTCATTGCTTCCGCCTTGATCTTTCTGACTGTATGTAGAGATATACGGATAGAAGAATATACGTTTGGGAGGAATGATGCCTGCTATTCCTTTTAAATTTCCCATTTGAGCCAAGAAACCAGCACCTGCGGGATCAACAAAGCTCCAATTCGCTTGAATACGTGTTCTTCTAATCTCCCGGACAAAATTCACATGCCAATGCTGTTCAGGCAAATTCGGGAATCGCAAAGCAGCATAAGGAATTTTAAATTCCGCTATCCAACCGTCTTTTACAATCTTTGTTTTGCAATCCCAGACGGCATTCCATGAAGCATCTTCGCCACTGGCCGATTGCCTTGCATCATATTGCTCTCCCCTCGGTGAAACCGCAAACATATAGCCCGTGACACCATCCTTGTAACAATTCAAAGCCACTCCCATGTAGTCGGAATTCCCATCGCCGTCTCTTCCCGTAAGTTGCTGAAGAATACTATCGGGAGAAGGGTCAAAAGCATACATTCCCACATAAAGCGCCTCATCTGTGTACAATACTCTGACTTCTGTATTGTGTGGCTGAAGCCGGCCTGGATAAGGCTGCACTCCCCAAAACTGATCGGTTACGGGCGCCTTGGACCAAGCGTCCTCGTCTAGCAATCCGTCAAGCACGGGGGCCTTCTCCGCTCTAACAGCATATGTCGTGCGATTCGCAAGCTGGCCATAAGCCAAAAATGCAAAATGGAAAACAACAAAGAGCGCAAAAGATTTTTTCATTGGAACGCGAAAATACAATGGAGAACAAATCGAAAAAAATAATGTTTCCTCAAGTAGTAACGAATTAACTTCGCATTCGAAATTTCAACATGAAAAACAGCGTAATTCTTTTACTTCTCTCTTTAGTGATTGGGACAAATTCCTTCGCTCAGAACTACGCGGTTAGCGGAGAAGTGCGTGATCAGAAGACCGGAGAAAGTATTATTGGAGCCACGGTCTTCGTTAAATCTGCAAACAAGGGAGCTGCCACCAACAGTTTTGGATTTTATTCGATTACACTTCCATCTGGAAATTACGAATTAGAGATTCGATGCGTAGGCTATGAAAATCAAAATATACCTCTGAAGCTGCAAGCAAATGTTCACAAGGACATCGAGTTGAAACCCATTTCATTTACTGGAGGTCCTGTTATTATTGAAGGTACCCGCAAAGAAAATATTGGGAGCACCGACATGGGTAAGATTGAAATTGGCATCGATCAAATCAAGAAAATTCCAGTTATATTCGGAGAGGTCGATATTTTAAAAACGATCACCCTATTGCCTGGCGTTCAAAGCAGCGGTGAAGGAAATGCGGGATTCTATGTTCGAGGCGGAGGTGTTGACCAAAACTTAATTCTTTTAGATAACTCAACCGTATACAACGCCTCTCACCTATTCGGATTTTTCAGTGTATTCAACGCAGACGCGGTAAAGAACATCGAAATCACGAAAGGTGGAGGTCCCGCATCATACGGAGGAAGACTATCTTCTGTCTTAGACATTAATTTGAAAGAAGGTAATAGCAAATCGTTTCACGGTGCAGGCGGAATAGGCACAATAGCAAGTAGATTCACCGTCGAAGGTCCAATTAAAAAAGACACGTCATCTTTTATTTTATCGGGAAGACGCACATACATTGACATACTTGCGAAACCATTTATGAATCCAGAAAGTGGCTTCAATGGTTCGGGCTATTTCTTTTACGACTTGAATGCTAAATTCAACTACAGACTTTCCAACCGCGATCAATTGTTTGTGAGCATGTATACTGGAAAGGACGTCTTCTCATTCAACAGCGCCAACGCTGGATTCTCAACGCGCATTCCATGGGGAAACACGACGGGCACCGTTCGCTGGGCGCACCAGTCAGGCAGCAAACTATTCATGAATGCCATTTTAACCTATACCGACTACAACTTCAAATTTGAAGGAAAACAAGACCAATTTACTTTCGGTTTGAGCAGTGGAATTCGCGATTACGGGGCCAAGATTCAATGGAGCTACTTCCCCAACCCTTCTCATCGTATGAAATGGGGATTAGATTATACCTATCACAAATTCACCCCGAACAACACCTATGCTTCAAGTGGAGATGTTGAATTCGATTTAGGTGAACAAGTAAAATTATATTCACACGAATCGGCTGCTTATTTCCAAGACGATTTCGATATAAATGAAAAATGGCGCATCAATGCAGGGGTGCGAATCCCTTATTTCATGCATGTGGGACCGTTTACAAGATATACCTATCCTGAATCTTCCTCAATTGTTGGTGGTGCCACGGTGCCCACAACCACAGTTTATGAAAAAAATAAAAAAGTAGAGGACTACTTCGGATTCGAACCGCGTTTTAATGCGCGCTACGAAATAAACAAAGCATCGAGTTTTAAAGTAGCCCTTTCAAGGAACCTTCAATTTATTACACTGACCAGTCTCTCTCCGTCTTCGTTACCCACCGATGTGTGGCTTCCAAGCACAGATCGTTTAAAACCTCAATTGGCCTCACAAGCAAGTATTGGTTACTTCCGAAATTTCTTCGACGACAGTTGGGAATCGAGTGTTGAGCTCTACTACAAAGACATGCGCAACCAAAGCGATTATCGCGAAGGTTCAACGCCAGACCAGACCGTTGGAGACAACATAGACAACCTACTTGTTTTTGGAAGAGGATACAGCTACGGTGCTGAATTCTTCATTAAAAAACGTATGGGCGATTTCTCTGGATGGGTAGGATACACTTGGGCTAAAACAATGCGCATTTTTGAAGAGGTAAACAACGGAAAAGCTTATCCGACTCGCTGGGACAGACGTCATGATTTGAACGTTGTGTTAATGTATACCATTTCTCCTCGTGTTGATTTGGGATTTGTTTTCGTTTATGCAACCGGCAATGCCATTACTCTTCCTGTTTCAAGATATTTCTTTGAAGGAAATTTAGTTGAAGTATACGGCGAGCGCAACAGCTTCAGAATGGCGCCTTATCATCGCGCCGATTTCTCTCTGAATATTAAAGGAAAACTAACTCGTTCTCGTTTCGATGCCGCACTTAATCAAGTGGTTGAAGAACCTCGCAAATTCAAGAGCAGCTGGAACTTCTCTGTTTATAATTTATACAACAGAATGAATCCGTACTTCATCTACTTCGCCACGGAAGCCAGCAGCAGTGGCGGATTCCAAATTCAAGCGAAGCAAGTCAGCCTATTTCCTATACTTCCAAGTATTACTTGGAACTTTGAATTCTAATTTTGAAAGCACTATTTAAACTCAATTATCTTTTTTGGAAATACCGTGGACGCTTTCTTCTTGGAACGCTCTTCATTGTCCTTTCTACCGCATTCAATGTCTACGCTCCGATCGTAGTTGGCGAAGGGGTCGACTTCCTTGCGGAAGCAATTAGTGCAGCTCAAGGAAAAGTTCAAACCATTCACTACCCCGAAACATTGGCACTTTTTAGAAGTTGGTTTGGACTTTCAAACGACATTCCCGAAGTTCGAAACAATTACGCTTTCACAGATTGGGTCATCTACATTTCAGTTCTTATTGCAGGCCTTTACTTGTTCTTCTATTTAATCAAAGGTTTGTTCTTGTTCTTCCAAAGACAAACACTCATTGTCATGTCACGTTGGATGGAATTCGATATAAAAAATTCCATTTATGCGCATTACCAAAAACTTGATGTTTCATTCTACAAAGTGAATCGCACGGGAGATTTAATGAATCGCATTAGCGAAGATGTCGGACGTGTTCGCATGTACCTCGGTCCTGCGGTAATGTACACCTTGAACCTTATTGTATTGTTCGCTATGTGCATCGGAATCATGTACAAGATTTCACCGAAGCTAACGCTGTACACCCTTTTACCCTTGCCTTTCATGATGATTGGAATCTTTTTGGTAAGCAGAAGAATCAACAAAAAAACAGAGCGCGTTCAACGTCAGCAAAGTGAACTTTCTACGACTGTGCAAGAAAGCATGAGTGGTATTCGTGTACTCAAAGGATTCGGTTTAGAAGATCACTTTGTGAAACACTTCTTCAAACAAAGTCAATCGTATAAAAAACTGCAAATGCATTTGGTGAAAACCGATGCCTTATTCATGCCGGTTATTGGAATGTTGGTTGGTCTCTCAACCTTGCTCACATTGTATATTGGTGCTCGTGAAGTAGCTGCAGGGAATATCACTTACGGAGTTATTGTTCAATTTATATTCTATGTAAACCTACTCACCTGGCCTTTTGCAAGTGTAGGATGGGTAACTAGTTTAGTGCTGAAAGGAGAGGCAAGTATGACCCGTATCTTGGCTTTCTTGAATCAAGACTCGGCCATTCCAAGTGGAAATGAAGTGGTAAAACACTTCGACGAACTTCAATTTAAAAATGTTTCTTTCACTTATCCTGAGACAAATATTGAAGCCCTTTCCAATTTAAACTTCACTATTTACAAAGGAGAAACAATAGCATTCATTGGTCATACCGGATCAGGAAAATCATCGATTGTACAATTGCTAATGAAAGCGTACATGCCTACCTCGGGAAGTATTTCTTTAAATGGAATTGACATAGCCCATCTTGAAACCAATGAATACAGAAGTCTCATGGGCATTGTTCCTCAAGACGTGTTCTTATTTTCAGACACCATTGAAAACAACATTCGATTTGGAAATGTGAATGCGTCTCCATCGGAAATTACGCAAGCCGCACAAATTGCAGATTTGCATGAAAACATTCTTGCATTTGAAGAGAAGTACGAAACGCTTTTAGGCGAACGTGGCATCAACTTAAGTGGTGGTCAAAAGCAGCGTCTATCTATCGCAAGAGCAATTATTTCCAACCCCGAAATCTTACTTCTCGACGATTGTCTTTCGGCAGTTGACACGCAGACAGACGAGAAAATTATGCGCGGATTGAAACAAGTTCGTGACGGAAAAACAAACATCATTATTTCTCACCGCATCAGCAGCGTGCATCACGCCGATAAGATCTTCGTCTTACAACAAGGACAGCTTGCTGAAAGCGGAACGCACGAAGAATTACTTGCTCAAAAGGGACTTTATTTCGACTTAGCTGAACTTCAAAAAATACACGAGAACTAAATCGCCGCGAAGGTGTTTAGTAGATATGAATGTATTAATCACAGGTGGAACCGGTTTTATTGGAAAGCAACTTATTCAATTGTTGTTGAAGGAAGGTCACGCGGTGACCAATCTTTCCACTCAAAAAAATCAAGAGAGAATAATTTCTGAACGCTTCCAACACGTATACTGGAATCCGATGAGTAAGGAAATTAACAAAGCGTTAATTCCTGAAATACAAGCAGTGATTCACCTTGCTGGATTTAGCGTTGCGAATAAGTGGACCCCATCGAACAAGGCGCTAATGGTATCAAGCCGCATTTCTTCAACTGAATTTCTATGTAATATATTGAATGAAATGAATTCGAAGCCATCGGTGTTTGTTGGAGCAAGCGCATCGGGTTTTTACAAGAACTCATCCGAAGTTCAAGATGAAAAAGCAGAAAAAGGAACTGGCTTTCTTTCAGATTTAACGCAAAAATGGGAAGATGCTTGTTCAACCCTCGATGCTTCCATTCGAAAAATACATTTGAGAATTGGTGTTGTGCTAAGCGAAAATGACGGCGCCTTGAAAAAATTAACTCCCATTTTCAAAGCGGGAATTGGTTCAGCAGTGGGCGATGGTAACCAATTCATGAGCTGGGTGCACGAACAGGATTTAATTGAACTGTTCTCTTATTGTATTTCGAATGATGTTCCTTCGGGAGTTTACAACGCGACTTCAACCACACCTGTTACCAATCAAGAATTTTCGAAAACACTTGCACATGTGCTTCACCGTCCATTTTTCCTCCCAAAAACGCCTGCATTCTTTTTGAAACTTATCTTCGGAGAGATGGCTCAATTGGTCTTGGTGAGTCAACGTCTTTCAAATTCAAAAATCACTTCGACCGGATTTCAATTTAAATTCAATACCATTCAAGAAGCACTGAACAACATTTATGGAAAAGCAGAAAATTAACATCCATTGGTTTCGAAGAGATCTGCGACTGACCGACAACCATGCGTTGCACGCAGCGCTTTCTGCAGGACTTCCTGTTCTTCCAATTTTCATATTCGACACAACTATTCTTCAGCATCTTCCAAAGAAAGATGCGCGTGTGGAATTCATTCATGCGAGTCTGATAGCTATTCATGAAAAATTAATTTCAGTTGGAAGTAGTCTGCGCGTTTATCATGGAACACCAGAAGAAGTTTTCGAAAAAATAACTTCCGAATACGATGTACAAACGTTGTATGCCAATCGCGATTACGAGCCAAATGCGCGAGACAGAGACAAGCGCATTTATGACACCTTGAAGGAAAAAGACATTCAATTCATTGGAAAGAAAGATCAGGTTATTTTCGAACCGAATGAAGTGTTAAAAGACGACGGACTTCCTTACACCGTTTATACACCGTACAGCAGAAAATGGAAAGCACGCTTAAGCGTAAATTCCATTGCATGCTTTCCCTCTGAAGAACTTACTTCGAATTTCCTTCAAACCAAGCCGTTCCATTTCCCTTCGTTAGAACAAATTGGATTCGAGAAATCGGGCATTCCATTTCCATCTATCGAA
Source organism: Flavobacteriales bacterium (assembly GCA_044349305.1). Classification (GTDB taxonomy): domain Bacteria; phylum Bacteroidota; class Bacteroidia; order Flavobacteriales_D; family Sanyastnellaceae; genus CAIZGX01. The sequence continues at coordinate 5,961 of JBIKRF010000051.1, read as the reverse complement.
CTGAATACAGAAGCGATTCAAAACTATCATCTGAATCGCGACTTCCCGGCCATTCCAGGAACTACACGTATGAGTTTGCATCTTCGATTCGGAACGGTGAGCACGCGCGATTTAACGATTTATGCTCTAACATCAAATGAGAAATGGCTGAATGAATTAATCTGGCGAGAGTTTTATCAAATGATAATCTATCACTTTCCTAATACCGTTTCCAATGCTTTCAAGCCTGCATACGACTTCATTGAATGGAACAACAACGAAGAAGAATTCAAATCTTGGTGTGAAGGGAAGACTGGCTATCCGCTTGTAGATGCGGGCATGCGTGAATTAAATGCTACCGGATTTATGCACAATCGGGTTCGTATGGTTGTCGCGAGTTTCCTAACGAAACACTTGCTCATTGACTGGCGATGGGGAGAGCGTTATTTCGCAGAAAAATTATTGGATTTCGATTTAGCCAGTAACGTCGGCGGCTGGCAATGGGCGGCAGGAAGCGGATGCGATGCAGCGCCGTATTTCAGAATATTTAATCCAACTTCTCAGATGGAAAAATTCGACAAACAGAACGAGTACATTAAAAAATGGATTCCCGAATTCAACACATCTTCATATACAAAACCTATTGTAGATCACACGTTCGCGCGAAACCGATGTCTGGAAAAATACAAGGAGGCCTTACTTAAAAAGTAAAGTCTTTACCTTTACTCAATGGAATTGTTCAAAGGACTTAAAGTAGTAGACTGCTCTTCAGTTTTAGCGGGACCGCAGGTGGGAACTTTCTTCGCTGAACTTGGCGCCCAGGTTATAAAATTCGAAAACGCGAAAACAAATGGCGATGTAACGCGCACTTGGCACACGCCTGCCGAATCAAAAGAAAAAATTAGCTCTTATTATTCTTCTATCAACTACAAGAAGGAAATCCGCTTTGTTGATTTAACCAATGAAAATGACATTGCTCTAATTCATTCGGAATTGGAAACGGCTGATATCGTGCTTTCGAATTTCAAAGGAAGCGACGCGGCGAAGTTTCAATTGAATGCTGAACTACTCTCGCAAAAATTCCCTAGCTTAATTCAAGGTGTTATTCGAGGATTCGAGTTTGAAAAAAATCGTCTCGCTTATGATGTTGTTCTTCAAGCAGAAACCGGATTCATGTTTATGAATGGAAGTTCGCATGGGCCTCCTACAAAAATGCCTGTAGCGCTGATCGATGTTTTAGCGGCGCATCAAATGAAAGAAGGAATACTATGTGCACTAATTCAAAAAACAAAAACAGGAAAAGGTTCATGTGTTGAAGTATCACTTGAAAAAGCTGCTCTCGCCTCTTTGGCGAATCAAGCAAGTTACTTTCTCATGACAGGAAACATTCCCCAGCGCTTGGGTTCTTTGCATCCGAATATTGCCCCTTACGGTGAGCTCTTCCAAACAAAAGATGAAAAATGGATTGTTTTAGCTATTGGAAGCGATGAGCAATTCCGAAAGCTCTGCTTGATTTTTAATGATTCCAACGCGTCTTCTGACTTCCGCTTTTCATCTAATACTGACCGCGTAAAAAACAGAAAAGACTTGCAAGAAATTCTTCAAACAGAATTCAGTAAAATAAACTGTTCTCGGTTTGAACTTATGGCTCAAGCATCAGGTGTTCCCTATGGAAGAGTGCGAAATATGCAAGAAGTTTTCGAACGTGAAGCGGCTTTAAAAAATATTTTACACGAAACCATTGAAGGAAGCCACACTCAGCGCATGACCAGCGTAGCCTTTAACATTCGTGAGAACAATTAGAAAAAAAGATTACTCAGTTCATCTAAGGACTGGCCTTGTTGATCTTTCTCTGAAAGAACCTTTTCTCCTTCGGGCCACTGAATATTTACTGAAGTATCGAAGGCATTCAAACAAATTTCCGAGTTTTTATCGTAGTAATTCGTGCATTTGTACTGCACGATTGTTTCGTTTTCGTTGCAATAAAAACCATGAGCGAATCCTTCCGGAATAAACAACGATTTTCCGTCACCACCCTTTAACTCAATTTGAAAGCTCTTACCGAATGTTGGTTCGGTTTTTCTCAAATCCACAACAACGTCTGTAATGCTTCCTTTCACTACGCGCAACAGTTTGGCCTGTGACTTCGGAGATTTTTGAGCATGCAAACCACGCAAAACTCCCTTGGAAGAAAGACTCTCGTTATCTTGTACGAAGGTTATGTTAAAACCAGTTTCAATTCTGAACTGGGCCTCTTTAAAGGTTTCTTGAAATCTACCACGCTCGTCACCAAACACCGGAAGATGAACAATCAATAAATCACGAAAATCGGTTTTCTCAAGTTTCATAGCTTAATTCGAAACTACTAAGAATAAAATTAAAGTTGATGAGATCAAGCTCACAAGTGGAGCAATGTCTTTGATAAACTCGTTGGTGATTTGTGGCACCGGCTCAACATAAATTATGTCTCCTGCTTGAACAATCATTTTTGCACTTTCCACTCCCTCAATGGTAGACAAATTCAATCGGTAAACATCGTTCACGCCATTCTTACCACGAATGATTTTAACTTTTGATGCGTTTCCTCGTTCACGAATACCTCCCGCTAATGCAATCGCTTCTAAAACCGAGATGTTCTGATTGGCCAAAGGAACTACAGCTCCGACACTTCCCTCTCCGGTGAATACCATTACCCTCCTGTTCAAAACGCGCACAAGACAAAAAGGGTCATTGTAATTAATGAATTTAGACTCGAGGTATTGTTGTGCTTCAGGAATGGATAAACCAGATAGTTTAGTTTTTCCCAACACCGGCAAGTCTACTTCTCCGTTCTTGTCAAGGATGTAATAAAGATCAAAACCTCCGTAGTTCGGCTGACGCTCTATTCCACTTGTGGTATATTCTAAAATCATAGCACCATCGCCTGTAAACAAGTTTATTGTTATATAATCGAATGGAGCAAGTTTGTATTCTTTGTTTGTTGAATCGAGATCTGGCTTCTTAAATTCAAACTCCGTGTCTGTTTGAAACATAATATTCTTATTGATGCTGCAGCTACTTAATAAGGCCACAACAAAAGCAAGTAAAAATAAAGTTCTCGTTTTCATCATTGAACAAAGAAACGAAGGTCTTTCATTATCTCAAAGGCATTTCCCTTATTTTTGGAAGGAATAAGTATATATGGCCAAAATACAGATACTAGAAATCACAAGAGAAGACCTTCCTTATCTATTTTGGGTTGAAAATTTAGAAGAATATTGGCACATTAACGAACACCCAGGCCCATATACAATCGAAGAAATTTCTGACTGCTTTTTCCCTTCTAGAATTTACCCTATTCACAAACAACAACGTTGGATCATTTGGAACATTGAGTCAAAAAAGCCAATCGGCATATTAGACGCATTTAACTTCGATGAAAATGATAAATCAATTGGCATTGGAATTCTAATCCCAAACAAAAACGATCACAAACAAGGGTATGGTAAAGAGTCTATAAACCTATTGATTAAAAAACTTACATTTGACAAACACATTGCAAAGGCATTTGCTCTTATTGACAAGGATAATTTGCCAAGTATTGGACTGTTTGAGAAAACTGGATTTGAGTTTCAAAAAGAACAAATGTGCTTAAACCGAATCGTAAATAGATATGAAAAATTACTTTAAGAAAAATAAAAAAGCTGCGCTCGCATTTATCATTTCATCTGTACTAGTTGCATTCATTATAGTATCTTATGTACTTCTAATTTCCCCGCTTAATTCAAAAGGAAAAGAATTTTCAATTTTCATTCCCACAAATAACAAGAGTGAAAATGTAGAGCAAGCCATTCTGGATTCACTTTGCAGAGATGCCGAATCGCCCGGCATTGTCTATTACAAATGGAAAATCACATCACTGTTCAAATCTGTAGATAAATTCCCTCCAGGAAAATACACCATAAGTGGAAATTTATCAGCACGCGCTATTTTCAATAAAATCATTGCTGGCAATCAAGATGCAGTTTCAATTCGAATTGACAACATTAAAACTATTTACAAGCTTGCGCAACGCTTTGGAAAAAAATTCGAACAAGACAGCGCCAAGTTTATGGACTATGTGAATCATAACCTGGATCGGCTTGCACCCAAAAGCAATAATTTTCCGCTTGAAATTAGACAGCAACTTGTTTTGGAAAGATTACTTGGCGATACCTACGAAATGTATTGGACTAGCTCTCCAGAGAATTTCTTCACACGATTGAACACAATTTACGATGAGTACTGGACGAACAAAGAAGACACCCTTGCATCGCGTATTGGTCTATCAGAGCACGAAGTTTATGTTCTCGCATCTATCGTTCGCGGAGAAACAGCGAACAAAGATGAAGCCCCAAAAATTGCAGGACTGTATTTAAATCGTCTTAAACAAGACATGTTGCTTCAATCGGATCCGACTGTTTTATTTGGTATAAATACAAAAGAAAAAAGACAACGCGTTCGAAACGGCGATTTAAAATTCGATTCTCCATACAACACATACCTTTATAAAGGTCTTCCACCAGCCGCCATACACGTTGTAGAAAAATCATACATTGAAGCGGTATTAAACGCAGAAACGCATGACTATGTTTTCATGTGCGCGCAACCCGGAGGAACAGGCAAACACAATTTCGCAGTTACTTATTCGGAGCACCAAGAATACGCCAAAGCATACCAACAATATCTCGACTCGCTAGATATTCAGCGATGAAAAAAAGCTTAACTCTTTTCTTCATTTTTCTATTTCACTTAACAGCTTTCTCATTGGAAAGTGATACACTCGTTGTTAACTTTTCGAAACAAAAAAAACATAACAGAATCTTCTCGTCATTTGCGATCGGCACTGCAGCAACTTCATTTATCGGATTAAATGCATTGTGGTACAACGATTATCCTCATAGCAATTTTCATTTTTTTAACGATTCGAAAGAATGGATGCAAATGGATAAATGTGGGCATGCATTCACTTCATACCAAATTGGAAGAAACTTCTACAACAGCCTTGAAACAAGCGATTCAAACCGAAATAAAAATATTTTCATTGGTGGCGCAAGTGGTTTAATCTATTTAACGAGTATCGAAATGTTAGATGGAAAATCTGCGCAATGGGGGTTTTCAAAAAGTGATATGATTGCAAATACTTTAGGATATTTTTTATTCGCATCGCAAGAATATTTTCTTCAACAACAATTCATCTCAATGAAATTTTCTTATCAAAAAAGCACGTTTGCAAATCTCCGTCCTGAAACATTTGGTCGTAATTTTCAACAACGACTTTTGAAAGACTACAACGGACAAACATATTGGCTCTCTTCACCACTATCTCTGAATCGCACGAATACCAAGCGATTCACAAGATGGTTATGCATTTCATTCGGTTACAGTATTGACGAAAATGTATTCGCAGATAATAACATTAATAGTGTTAATAATTTTCACGCGACACGTGAATTCTTTTTTTCTTTTGATGCAGATTTGAATAGAATTGAATGGCGAAGAAAATGGATGAAGAAAATTGCAAGCGTAATTAACTTTATCAAAATTCCAAGTCCAACAATCGGGATAAGAAGCGACGGAAAAGTGAAAGTGTATCCAGTGTATTTTTAAGTTCACTTATAACGATGAGTGAACGCTTTGAAAAGAAAATAATCAACCGTTTATTTTATGAAAACCAAAACCAAAGCTAGCGCGCCAAAGGCCGCTAAAAAAGCTGCCGCTCCTAAGAAAGCTGCTGCTAAAAAAGCTGCTGCTCCTAAGAAAGCTGCCGCTCCTAAAAAAGCTGCTGCTCCTAAGAAAGCTGCTGCTAAAAAAGCTGCTGCTCCTAAGAAAGCCGTTGCTAAAAAAGCTGCTGCTCCTAAGAAAGCCGTTGCTAAAAAAGCTGCTGCTCCTAAGAAAGCCGTTGCTAAAAAAGCTGCTGCTCCTAAGAAAGCCGTTGCTAAAAAAGCTGCTGCTCCTAAGAAA
>JBIKRF010000050.1:0-15622 GCA_044349305.1 Flavobacteriales bacterium | reverse complement strand
CATTGCAAAGCGCCTACGCAAGGTAGGCATTCATGTGGTGTTCGATATTCACTTTGTTATTCAAAAAGAGCACAGCTCAATAGATAAGTTTTTAACGAAGTATGCTTTGAAGCACGCTTCGTCTTTCGTGGTGCATGCGATGCATACGTTTGAAGAATTGAAGATGGTCTTTCCCGAACGTTCATTCGGTTTGGTTGATCAGCTCGACATCTCAAACAATTCAGTAACCCAAGTCGCGAAATTGTATCATCCGATTTACGACTTGTACAAACCCATTCCGAATTTCAATTTGGAAGAAGAGAAAGCGAAATTGGGATTGAAGAAGCATGTCTTTTTATACTTCGGATTTATTCGCAGATACAAAGGGCTGGACATGGCTATTCAAGCATTTGCTGAATTGTGTAAGGAAAGAGACGATGTCTCTTTTTTGATTTGTGGAGAATCTTTTTGGAAGACCCTCGACGATTCGAAGTGGAGCACCAAGGTGAAGCAAATGCTATTCGGTTGGGCGAAGAAAATTGTGCTTCGCAAATCAGACGACGAGCGTGAAGACAATCCGTTGGAATGGATAGAGAAACTGGAAATAGAAGACAAATGCGTTGTCTTCAATCGATTCATTTCGAACGAAGAATTGCCGAAGTTTTTTCAAGTGTCAGATGCGGCGGTGTTGTTCTACAGAACAGCAACACCCAGCGGAATTGAGTCGTTGAGTTACAATTTCAAGATGCCCATTTTGGCCACTAAAGTTGGACATTTTCCAGAAACAATTGTAGACGGATTCAACGGCTATTTGGCCGAAGCAGAAGATATTCAAAGCATGAAAAATCAAATGCTTCGCTTTTTAGAATCTCCTATAGACAGAGAGAACGTTGCGAAGGCAACAGAGAACATGAGTTGGACCAATTACGCAAAAGCTATTTGCAATTATGAGTAACATTGTACACCACAGAAAGAGCTATGAAAAACATAGCCTAGAGGTTGAAGATTTGAAAGCCATTCCGCATGAAATGCTCGAGTTTTGGTTGAGTGAAGTAGAGGAGTTGCATGATTTCAATGCAATGGTTGTTAGCAGTGTTGATGCTTCCGGACAGCCGCATTCGCGTGTAGTCTTGCTTCGCGGTGTGAATGAGGAAGGATTAAAATTCTACACGAATTATTCTTCCCACAAAGGACAAGAGTTGGAGCAGAATAACAAAGTGGCATTGAATTTTTTCTGGCCAACAGTTGAAAGACAAGTTCGTGTGGAAGGAGAGTTGCACAAGTTAAGTGATGCCGAGAGCGACGCTTATTTTAATAATCGTCCGCGTGAAAGTCAGATCGGTGCATGGGTGTCTCCACAGAGTTCAACCATTGATTCTCGTGAAGTTTTGAATGAACGTTTCCGCGAGTTTACAGATAAGTTTGAAGGACATCCGGTTCCGCGTCCCGCGCATTGGGGTGGATATATCATTCGTGCGAACTACTATGAGTTTTGGCAAGGAAGACCAAATCGTTTGCACGACCGATTGACCTATAGGCTGCAGGACGGGGCTTGGAAAATTAGTCGGATGGCGCCTTAAGAAATTTTGTTATGGCTAGAAAGAAAGTTGTCATTGTTGGTGCTGGGTTCGCGGGTATTAAGCTCGCGTTGAAATTAGATGCAAAGCTCTTCGAAGTTTGGGTATTAGATAAATTGAATCACCATCAGTTTCAGCCGTTGTTTTATCAAGTGGCGACTTCGCAAATTGAACCGTCTTCCATTTCATTTCCACTCAGGAATATATTCAGCGGTCGCGAGAACATCATGGTGCGCATGGCTGAGGTGTTAGAAGTTCAATCAGAGAATAAAAAAGTCATTACCAACATTGGTGATTTCTCTTATGATTATTTGGTGTTGAGCATGGGTTGTAAAACCAATTTCTTCAACGATGACGTTTTGGCAAAGCATGCGCTTCCGTTAAAGAGTTCTTACGAAGCCATTGCTGTTCGTAATCATGTGCTTCGATCATTTGAAGAAGTTCTTTCGGCTTCAGAAGAAAGATTAAAGGCGTTAATGAATTTAGTCATTGTTGGCGCAGGTCCAACAGGAGTGGAGCTTGCAGGTGCATTCGCCGAGATTAAATCGAACATTCTTCCGAAGGATTATCCAGGGTTTGACTGGAATCGTTTAACCATTCATTTGGTAAGTCCGAATGGAATTGTCTTGAACGCTATGAGCGAGCACGCGCAGGTTCATGCGAAAGAATATTTGCAAGAGTTGGGAGTGGAAATCATTAGCAACGAGCGAGTAGTGTCTTATGACGGAAAAGTTTTGCATTTCAAATCGGGATTGTCTATTCCTTGCGAGACCGTCATTTGGGCAGCTGGTGTTACTCCTAATACAGTGAAGGGTTGGCCTGAAGGGGTTGAAGCACGAGGAGGAAGATTGGTAGTGGATCGCTTCAATAAATTAAAAGGTGTTGAAGATATTTTCGTCATAGGCGATCAGGCCTTTATGGAAACAGAGAAATATCCGAATGGACATCCGCAAGTCGCGAACGTGGCTATTAATCAGGCTTTGCTTTTATCTAAAAATTTGCGATGCATTGTGAATGGAAAGAATGCTCTTCCATACGAATACAAAGACTTGGGCTCTATGGCAACTATAGGTCGCAATAAGGCTTTGGTTGATATTAAAAATTTTAGATTGAAGGGATACTTCGCATGGGTTATTTGGATGTTCCTTCACCTCATGCTCATCTTAAGTGTTCGAAACAAGCTTATCATTTTCATTAATTGGGCATGGGCCTATTTCTCGAAGAACACGGCCCTTCGTTTGATTTTGCAAGCCGAAATTAGACGTTAGGAATTGTAGTTATATTTATAAAAATTTACTTTTTTACTCAATGAAAATTTCTGGAAGAGTCTTGTTTTTTTTACTTTCTCTTTTGAATCACTCCTATGTTTTAGCGCAAGCTCAAGTCATTGGACAAAAGAAAATTGAGCATGATGGTGAAGTAAGCACAAGCGTTACTCCAAATAAAAAGTTCATCACGTATTCTGTAGTTTCGGAAAAGGGCGAGGACGATAAAGTAGAGATAGTGGCGTACAACGAAGAGCTTATTGAAGAAGGAAGGTTTCAAACGAAATGCACTGAGAAAAATATTTATTCTACACATGCACTTTCGGGAACAGGTGAGTATTATTTTTCTTTGATAATTGATAAGGCGAGAGATATTCATTCCGTGGTTTTCAATACGAGTACTTTCGAAGGAACAGAACTTCATGTGGAGCTAGAAAAGAAATTTGTGCCGAATGGAAATTTAGATTTTTTGGGAGGGGTTTCGACCGCATGTTTTAAGAACAAATTTTTCATTTTAGGTACAGTGAAAAATGTGCCGTGCATTTTGGTTTACAACATGCTAACAGGCACGCAACACATCACTTTCATTCCAGGAATGGATAAGAAAAATCGTGTTTCTTTTTTAAGTTCAGGAGAGGCCGCTCCTTCCTTACAAGTGATGTTCTTCAATTACAAACCAAAGAAAATAGATGCTCAATACATTGCATCAGTCAACGAATTCGGAGAAGTTGAAGGTGCACCTATGTCAATACCAGCGTTGAAAGGAAAACTACTCATCGATGGGAATGTGACTTGGATAGATGAGCACACTTCGCTTATATGTGGTGCCACAGGCGAAAGTTCGAGCATAGCAAAGGGAATGTATATCTTGGAAATGAAAGACGGTAAAGTGGTTCGGAGAAGCGATTATGATTTCAATGATTTTAAAGACTTTTATGCGACATTAAATGCCAAGACACAGCAAAGAATGGAAAGGAAAAGGAATCGAAGAAAAAATTTCGAGTCCCAGTGCTACATGGTTACACATCCTGTTGTTTTTAATGAAAATACATGGACAATTGTTGGAGAGGTCTTTTATCCAACCTACAGAACGGAATATAGAACAACCTATGTCAATGGCAGAGCTGTTACACAAGCCGTTTATGTCTTCGATGGCTATGCATACTCTCATGCAGTTGTCTTGCAGGTTAGTCCTGAATTGGAGAAAATTAGAGACTATACCTTTGATTTGACTATTGCAGATAAACCGTACTATGTAAAGAAATTCATTCGAATCGCACAGGTCGGAACTAAGTTGAATTTTTTCTACGCATCATACAATACCTTCGGACATGCATCGCTCGAGAATGGAGGGATTGAAAAGTCTGATTTAGTTAAAATTGTAAATAGAGAAGATGATTTAAAAGAGTCTGAAAAGATTAAAAGTATCGTCGGCTCTAGTGTTGAATATTGGTATGAGAATTATTATTTGGTTACAGAATCCTATGAGGTGAAGGACAGGGATGGGGAACTAGGTAAAAAGCGCAAGGCCTACCTTCAGTTTAAAAAAATAAAATTGGAAAGCTTGTGAGGATAAGAATTACGCTGGTTTTATTATGCAGTGCGTTGGGTGTGAATGCCCAATATTTCGTAGATATTTTCTCGTTCAATAGACAGGCATATAATATTCCCAGAGGTGCTCAGACAAGCGACTTTTTTGTAAATGCGCTCATTCCTAAGACCTTGAAAAATGGAAATACATTTATTTTGCGGGGGCATTATGAAAAATTAGATTTAAGGAATAACACTTTATCTGAGACTTATTCTTCAGTTACTATGCCGGTGGGAATGCAATTTCAATTGAAGAATCCAAAGATTAAATTTACGGGTTTGCTAATTCCTAAAATCGCAGCGGAAGATTTGGGTGATTCGTTCTCAGAAATTTTTCAGGTAGGAGGTTATTCGCTGTTCACCGTTACAGAGTCGGAAAAGTTTCGATATAAATTCGGACTTTATTACAACCGTGAATTCTTTGGAAATTTCTTTGTGCCGCTAGTTGGAGTCGATTGGAAAGTAACCGATCGCTTTTTCGTATTCGGCACACTTCCTCAGAGCTTTAAGGCTTCTTATGCGATAGTTCCTTCTCACTTGAATGCAGGCTTGGCTTTTCGGTCTTTGACAAGGTCATTTCGTGGCGAAGACAACAATACGTTTGTTCGTTACAATGAATTGCAATTCAAAACGTTTTTCGATTTCTACATTTCAAAGAAGAATGTGGTATTTGTTGAAGGAGGCTATTTCTTGGGGAAGACACCATTACTTTACAACAACTCCGACATGAAGAATCCTGTTGTCTCTGATTTATTGAAGGAAGGGCAAGCGTTCCCTTTGATCAATGCAGGGTGGGCATTAAGGTTTTAAAAAAGTTCAGTTAAAATTCGGAGAGTTTCTTTCGCCGCTTCTTTTGGATTCAGGGCTGTGTCTGAAATACCCGAGATTACCCGTGTAACGTCGTGGTCTATTTTGCCTTCAACAAACCAATCGGAACCTTGCGCTACTGTAATGTAAACCGAATAGTTGTGGTGCATGGTTCCAGGGCGTTCACCAATGATATGTAAGACACATTTTTTATTTGTTGAAAGAGAATCGCCAAAGAGATGCTCGCCGCAGCGGTAGCCCGCTCGAACTCTTCCATGTTGAATGAATAAATTGTTTTTACTCAACGTGAATTTATCCTTCAACAATACATTCAGTTCTTTCACATAAGGTTCCAAATGTCCTTGATCAAGAATGGAAGAAACATTCAATCCGTCAGAAACTACAATCTGAATATCGGGTGTGTGATTCTTCCAATTCGATCTTAAAATTTCCAAAGCGTAGATACTATCGCGTGAAAGTTGCTCGCCCGATTGCGGGTGGTAGATGTAATCTTTTCGGTCTGAAGAAAGAGTGGCCAGCGCTATTCCTTGAGCAAGTGATTTCTTAAAATTGGAAGGCGTTTCTTCCCAAAGACATTTCTTAGCATCTGCGTAGAGCAGTCGAATTTCTTGCTCCAAATCAGGATTCATTTCCCAATAATTATTTCCGAATCCTTTTGCAATGGGAACTCCACGTTCTCGAACCCGCTCAATACATGCAAGACCTTCAGAATAAATTTCGTCCATTGCACGCTTATCACCTTTCAATTTGAGATATTGGTAATACATCCAAACAGGATCTCCAAAGTGATTTGAAGGTTTGTTGTTTTCATCAATAATTTCCATCTGCTTGAAGAACGCCCACATGGCATCATTGATTTTGTAACCGAACTTTTCGCGTATGCGCAGGTGATCGCTAAACGATGTGGTTAAATAACTCAACATCGGATCGTTCTTCGTTGGAAGAGCCATGAGATAGCCCGGATTGGCTGGCATGATTTGGTCAATGCACCAATCCAAATCATCGAGTGAAACATCCATGTGCAGCGTGGTGCAAATGTCCAGACCAATCATGAGTCCATGTAATTTCCCCATCACTAAATCTTCCAAGCAACAACGAACCAATTGTTCTTTCGTCCTGAAAACTTCCGGACCAATGAATCCTGCAACATCGTTCAGATGCACCCAAGACTCTTCGTTGAGTTCTTGTTTTAATCCGCGCCACAAGCCATATTTACGCGACTCGTGAATAAGCATGTCGAAGCCTTCGCCATGTCCGTTCGTTTCATCGGCGCCTTGTCCGGTCTCGGCATAGAGTCCGAATTTACCTTTGCGCTGAGCGGCGTATTTCTTAAGTTTTTCAATGGTTACATCGAAGGTCTGATTCGCCTTCACAGTTCCTGCAATACTTTGGAACCACATGCCGGTTTGACCATTGTATGTCTTTTCTACGTCAGCTTGAATATCTATATGCGCCAACACAGAATGTGAAAGCGTGTTTTCTAATTTGAAGGTGGTAAGCAAATCGTATAAAGCCATTTCAATTTTCGCAACCGATTCCGGATTGCTTGAAACAGGATTGTTACCTAGAACCAAATCACCAACACTGTAGCTCCACGCATCGAACACTTGCCAAACAATGTCTTCAATGTTATCGGTTGGGGAGTTGGGTTGAACGCGCGCGCTCATGTATCCCTTTGAACCCATTTGAGTTCCGGGAAGGGGATGGAAAATTTTGCTGCTGATGGTGATGAGCTCTTTGTTCGACAAGAGTTTCACAACACAAGCAATGATGTCGCTTGTTAAATAGGGAAGGAGGGTTTTTATTTCAGTCTCATTCGAAAGTAAGAGGAGTTCTTTAAACTCGCGCATGCGAAGTTTGCCAATGGACTTTCCTTTTTCTGAATCTTGAAAAGAGCGTGTCGACTGTTCAATGAATTCCGATTGTTCATCGGTGAAAACGGAATGTTTGCGAATGTTGTCAAGGGTGGTTTCGGCAAGAAGCATACGTGCCTTCAAACGATCTTCATCGCTCGCAGCGGAAATGCCTGCAATCTCATCGCCTTCTTTGAATTCATTCGCGGCGCCAAGCAATTGGCGATACAGGGTAACGTCGAAACTTCCTTTTTGACGTTGAATGTACTGAAACAAATCTTCTCCAACGAGGGGAGAAGGGACTTCAATTTTTTCGAAATGAAAATGATCAGACTCCCCGAAAACTTTCCCTGAAACAAGTGTATAGGTGACAGTCGCCATTCCTAATTTGCTTAAAAAATCGCGACGCTCCATACTGTTTTATTTTACGAGTGAAAGAATTTCATTCATTTCACTTTCGTTAATTTCCTTACGAATAACATCAAGCACGGCATTGTAGGCCTCTTCAGGTGTTGCTGATTTAAATCCGGTTAACACTTGCGCATTCTCGTCGGCTCTTCTTGCAGGGACAATGTATTTGAACCAAAGCAGCAACATATCGAAACTCATGGCTTGCATAATTTCAATCTGATGACCCATTAACTCTTCGTCGGTAAAATGCTTTTGCATTTCTTCTTCCAACTCAACATCTTCCACATCAATGTGCTCAAGGTATGCCGATTGAAAATCACACAAGTCTAAATAAAACTGATGTCCTTCATCGTTACTTTGCTCACCGTTAAACGCCATCAGGCGTTCAAGCAAGCTTTGCTCTAGGTTGTCAATTTCTCCGTGATCGGTCATGTAATCCTCGGTAAATCCTGGATTTCTTTTTTCAAGTGGAGCAAGAATGTAGGTGTTCTCGGTGTAAGTGTGGTCTTTCAACAACGCAAATACTTCCTTTCCCATAGTGTGCAATTTCTCCACGCTCGCTTTTGAAGTATAGTCGGTCTTTCCCGCCAACAACGTAATTTTTCCCAACGCATTTCTTAAACCCTTATGCGGCGGATCCAGTGATTTTAATCTGTCCATGTTTTTTTTATTATCTATTTGATTTTAAATTCATTTCTTGTTCGAAAAATATTTCGCCCCTATATCTTCCCCTCTCTTACCTTCTCTTAACCTCTCTTCCCTTCTCTTCCCTTCTCTTCCCTTCTCTTCCCTTCTCTTCCCTTCTCTTCCCTTCTCTTCCCTTCTCTTCCCTTCTCTTCCCTTCTCTTCCCTTCTCTTCCCTTCTCTTAACCTCTCTTAACCTCTCTTCCCCTCTCTTCCCCTTTATCAATGCAAATCTAACGAACTCTCGCCCTCATCACAACGTGGTTGTGTCATCCGCTCCGCGGTCATCCGCTTCGCGGTCATCAATCTCCGATTGTCATCACAACGTGGTTGTGTCATCCGCTCCGCGGTCATCCGCTTCGCGGTCATCAATCTCCGATTGTCATCACAACGTGGTTGTGTCATCCGCTCCGCGGTCATCGGCTTCGCCGTCATCAATCTCCGATTGTCATCCGCTCCGCGGTATTGTGTATTTTTGATCCATGGAATTCAAAAAAGGAGATCACGTGCGTTTTTTAAACGATACCGGAGAGGGTGTAATCGTCGGTTTCCCGCAACCCGATAGTGCTATGGTAGAAGATAGCAGCGGATTTGCCTTCGAGCATCCACTGAAAGAGCTCGTGAAAATTGCAAATTCGAAGCACGAGTTTTCACAATACAATCAGGTGCAGCCGAACACACGAGAGATGCTCGATCGCAACATTGATTCTCATGCCGTGAAAGCGGCATCGAAAGATTTCAAGAACAGATACAAAGAGCGCGCGGCGAACGACTTCCCGCACAACGCCGATTTGTTCGAGGTGGATTTGCATATTCATGAATTGCTCGACAATTACGAGCGCATGACGAACGGAGAAATTGTAACCATTCAGATGGAACACTTCGAACGCATGCTAGCCATAGCAGAAAAGAAAAAAGTGAAGAAGGTTATCTTCATTCACGGAGTTGGGCAGGGTGTCTTGCGCGCAGAGATTCGTTCATTCATCAAGAGCTATTATCCGCAATGCGAATTCCTCGATGGGAATTACCAGAAATACGGACACGGCGCAACAGAAGTTAGATTTAGATAATATTCAACATGAAAAAATTATTCCTTTCATTTATAGCGGTTGCTTTGGTGCTGAGCGCATCGGCACAAAAGAAAAACGCAAAGCCTTTCGCAACGCAACTCACCGCTTTGGAAGCCAAGATGAACGAGGGCTTGGCGAAGTACAACGTTCCCGGTGGAGCCATAGCCATTGTCTATAACAACGAAATTATTTTGTCGAAAGGATTCGGTTTGAAGGACGCTGCGACGAAAGAGCCGGTAACTGAAAACAGTTCCTTCGCGATAGCAAGTAACTCGAAGGCCTTCACCAGCGCCGCGTTGGCAATCTGTGTCGATCGCGGATTGTTGAAGTGGGACGATAAGGTTCAGGATTTTCTTCCAGAATTAAAATTGTATGACCCGTATGTTTCGGCGAATTTGACGGTGCGCGATTTGCTTTCGCACCGACAAGGTTTTGAAACATTCGCCGGAGATTTAATCTGGTACGGAACGAATCATTCTCGTGCTGAAATTTTGCGGAGATGGCAATTCGTTGAACCGAAATACGGATTTCGCACAACCTATGGTTACAGCAATATTGCGTTTTTAGCGGCCGGACAAATCGTTGAGAAAGTTACCGGAAAGACGTGGGACGAATTTGTAAAGAATGAATTTTTTATTCCGTTGGGAATGAAGAACGCGAACACGTCGATCACGGCGTTTCAGCTAGGCGCAGACATTGCTTCTCCGCACAATACAGTGAAAGGAAAGAACATTCCCATTCCATATGTGAATTGGGACAACATTGGTCCAGCGGGAAGCATTAACGCCTGTGTGAATGAACTGAGCCAATGGATGATGTTGCAGTTGAACAAAGGAACGTTAGGTGGAAAGAAATACTGGGACGAAAAGCGCACCTATGAAATGTGGGAGTACAACATTAACAAGCCGGTGAACAAGTGGCAGCGCGAGAATATGCCTTCGCGTCATGCGAACGGTTACGGCATGGGTTGGGAGTTGATGGAATACGGCGGACATAAGATTGTGAGTCATGGCGGTGGGTATGACGGAATGATTTCGAAGACGATTTTGATTCCCGATATGAATTTGGGATTTGTGATTTTAACGAACAGCAACAACTCGTTGCCAAGTGCCATGGGCTTCGAATTTTTGGATTTGTTTTTGGGTGTGACAGGAAGTAAAAATTGGGTGATGGAGTTCGCGCCTAAGGAAGAAGAGCCTCTATTGGCAACTGCTACGAGTGTTGAGAATTTTGCATGGACTACTCCAGTTAAATCAGAGATTGATGGAATTTACCGAAGTGATATGTATGGAGATGTGGAAGTGATAAAGAATGGCGAATTCTACAAAATCGATTTCAAGCCAACCGAATTGTTCAAGGGTAATCTTTCTCACATAGACAATAATGTATTCCGATTGCATTGGTCTACGCAGATGATGTTACCAAGTGGAAAGATTCAGTTCATATCGAATATGGAAGGAGAAATTGAGGAGTTGCGCGTATTTGTTGAGAATCCGGATTTTGATTTTTCTGAATTGAAATTGTATAAAGTGAAATAATTAATTCTATGAAGAAGTTTTTAATTGTATTGGCAGTGCTTGCAATTGTTCCTTCCGTATTCTTAAGCAGTTGTAAGAAGACTGTTGATTGTCCCGGTTTGCCAGAGCAAATGGAAGGTTATTTTCCTTCCGTGAGTGAATTGAAGTTCAGCAATGGATTGGGCGACACGTTGTTTTTTCCCGTTTCGCAGTATTCGCGTGACGTTCCTCGAACGCTTTCGAATAATCCTTTGAGTGTAGGGGGGACAGGATCGAAACCGTTTTGTTATGAGACATTGAAGGCATATTCGACCATGAGTATACCTATGTATTGGTCTTTTGAATTGGGTGTTTCAGAAGATGAAAAAACAACTTCGATTAGATTGAGTATAACCGAGGAGTTTGTTTCCACGAATTATTTTGAAACACAGGTAAGTGAAACCCCAAGTTCATTGGGCGATTACAAGGTTTTTGGAGACACCTTGAATATGTTGGCGTTTCCGGTATCGAACCCAAGATTTACTGAGGCTCAGATTATCTATGGACAGGGGTTGGTGAAGTTGCACGATGTGGTGAATAATTGCGATTGGACAAAGGTTTGGTAGGTGGTTGGAAGTGTTAGTCAAGGAAAAAATAATGAGAATCATTGTGAGATAAAAGGAAATGCCTATATTTGCACCCGCTTAATAGCAATGGCATTGTAGCTCAACTGGATAGAGCATCGCACTACGGATGCGAAGGTTTGGGGTTCGAATCCCTACAGTGTCACCATCAAGCAACCAAATCCCCGACGAAAGTTGGGGATTTTTGGTTTGGTAGTATTCCTTTTTCTTATTTCTTTCGCAATACATGCCCCCCGAAATAAAATCCTACATCTCCAAATTCCCAAAAGAGACACAAACTCTTTTACTGGAATTGAACACCCTCATTCTTGAAGAAGCTCCAGATGCTGAAGTGAGCATTTCATATGGAATGCCAGCATACAAGACTTTCAAAAAGCCACTTATCTACTTCGCAGCATATGCCAAACACATTGGATTGTATGCAACGCCCTCCGGTCACAGTGCATTCAAAAAAGAATTGGCGAAATACAAACAAGGAAAAGGTTCTGTGCAATTTCCGTTGAATGAACACATGCCGTTCGATTTGATTAGAAGAATCGTTAGGTATAGGGTAGAGGAGAATAGGTTGAAAGAAGGGGTAAGAAAAGGTAAGAGAGGGTGAGAGAGGGTAAGAGAGGTTAAGAAAAGGTAAGAGAGGGTAAGAATGGATTAAATTCGCCATCATGAAAAATTTCTTCGCAATAGCATTTCTTTTTTGTTTCAGTACGCTTGCCATGGCGCAAACGAACTTGACGCCAACAACTAGCATTCGTGTTTTTGGAGAAATAGAAAAAGAAACGACGATTACGCTTGAATCGTTGGGACAAATGAAACAAGAAACCGTATTTGATCAACTGATCTACAACCACAATGGTGACGTGAAGGACACCCTCAATAGCATGAAGGGTGTGCCGCTGAAAGAGGCGTTGAGTCAAGTTAAATTCAAATACGAAAAGCCCAAAGAACTAAACGAATTCTATTTTGTCTTCACCGCGTCAGACGGATACCGCGTGTTGTTTTCATAGAATGAAATCTACAATACCGAGGCTGGAAACTTCTTTTACTTCATTACTGAAATGAAAGGCAAGAAAATGCAAGACCTCGATCAACGCATGGTCTTCCTCTCTGCAAAAGATATTAAATCGGGAAGACGCTACATCAAATGCCTTCAGTCGATAGAAATTCGGAGACTTTAATTTATTTGTACGGAATTTTGCCGTACATTTGTAATTATGAAAACGGAGAAGAATCTTTCGTCACGAATTGAAGTGCGACTCACATCTGAGCAAAAGGAGCTGTTCGAAAACGCTGCACAACTTGCTGGGCATAGAAGCCTTAGTGATTTTATTGTACAAACCATTCAGGCTAAGGCTTCCGAAGTGGTAAATCAACAAGCTGCAATAACGTTAAGCAAAAGAGACGCTGTAATGTTTGTCGATTTAATCACCAACGCGCCAAAGCCAAACGCTAAGCTCAAGAAAGCTTATGCTAACTACCGAAAACTTTCTATGGTGGCTGAGAAGTAATGGAGATTCTTGACAAGAAAAAACACGCGATTGAAAAATTCAATTGTGGAAATGAAGCGCTGAATCGCTATCTAACTGTTCAAGCCGGACAAGATATGAGAAAGAAATTGTCGGTGTGTTTTGTTTTGAACGACGACTATACGCGCGATTTAATCGGGTATTACACGCTCTCTTCATTCGCAATTAATGCCGATGCAATTCCAAATACATTTAAGGTGAGCGCTCCACGGAATTATTCTAAAATTCCTGCTACTCTACTTGGACGTTTGGCTATTGACTTGAAATTTCAGGGAAAAGGGTTAGGTGAATTTGTTTTAATGAATGCGCTTGAGCGTGCGCATGATGCGAGTTTAAAGATTGGATCCTTGGCTGTAATTGTTGATCCTATTGATAAAGCAGCTGAAGATTTTTATTCTCAATACGGATTTGTAAAGTGTAAGGATGGTCATCAAATGATGTTGGCAATGAAGACTATTGCTACCTTATTAAACTAATTCCCTTTTTGTTTCACCAACGACCCCCTACCTTTCCATTCAAATTAATTTGAAGGATTATGGTAAAGCGCGGTATTCTGTTTTGCATTGCGACGTTTGTAACGATCATCCAAAGCTTTGCTTTCGGAGTGACGTTCCAAGTAGATATGTCGAGCCAAACAGTTAGCCCAACCGGCGTGCACATCGCTGGAAGCTTCGCAGATGCCAACAACGACGGTACTATAGATAATCCTTATCCCAATTGGGATCCGAGTGTGCTTGCTTTGACAAATGCAGGAAATGGAATTTGGTCTATAACGTTAGATTTGGTTGCAGGTTCTTATGAATACAAATTCATCAATGGAAATGTGTGGGACATAACCGAGTTCTTTCCTGCCGATGCTGTTTGTGTGCAAGGAACCTTCGGTAATCGATCAATAACCGTTGCAAGCGCAAATGAAATTCTTCCAGTTGTCTGCTGGAATGAATGCGTGGCATGCGGACAAGGATGCATAGATCCAACAGCTTGCAACTACGTTCCAAGCGCGACAGTGGATGGCCCATGCACGTATCCCGATTTCATACCTACAATCATTGTTGATCAACCCAGCCTTGGCTGCTTCAGCAACGGCGTTCGAATTTATCCAAATGGAGGAACGTTCGCTCAAATAGGCTGGGGTACTTCATTCGGAAGTATTTCAAGCGTTTCAGATACATTAATTATTTATGGAAACGTAACGCAAGACTTCTATTTCATCGGGACAGAACCAAGCGGATGTGTGGTGAATATTGGTCCACTCAGCGTAAACGTAAATGAACCAACTCCTGTTTCCATCTGCCTTGTTACCGTAGACGATGCAAGCGGAAAGAATCACATTATCTGGGAATCTATTGCGAACAGCGCCGTGCAAAGCATTGTCGTTTTCAAAGAGACCAACGCGATAAATGTGTTTGAAGAAATTGGTCAAGTCGACTACTTGTCTGCAGGAACGTTTCAAGACGAGAACTCAAATCCACAAGTGCAATCGAATCGCTACCGCATTGCCATGCGAGATACATGCGGATACCTTAACGCTCCGCTTGATGGCATTCACAAGACCATTCATTTAACCACAACACCCGGACTAGGCAACAACGTGAATTTAAATTGGAACGCCTACGAAGGAATCGCCTTCGATAGTTATAACATATACCGTGGCGCGAATACAGGCAGCATGAACCTCATTGCTACCGTTGCGAGCAATGTGTTTTCTTACACCGATTTGAATCCGCCAATGGGTGAAATGAATTACATGATTGAAGTAGTTGGAGTGAGCTGCGATCCTTCGCGAAATTTGGTTTATTCACGTTCAAATATTTTAGATCTCCTCGCTCAAAATGTTTCAGAGGAATCGAATTCAATCCTTCAGATTTTTCCGAATCCCGCTTCAACAAAAATTACCATTCAAATAAACGAAAGTGAATTGGGCGCGCCTGTAGTCATTTTCAATTCGCTCGGACAAGAAGTTTTTGCCGATAGATTGACCGCAGTGAATCAAACGTTGAACATAGAAAAACTAACAGAAGGATTTTATTTTCTAAAAATTGAAGGACGTGTAGTTCGACTTCAAATAGTAAAATAAGGATGGAAGGACCTACGGTCTTGGATTATTAAAAGGTACTTTCTGTCCGTCTACAAACGGTGCAATGTCTATTATTGGCGAGTACTTCCATTTTCCATTCTCTAACACATACCCGTCGTAACTTCCATCTGGACCATACTCTGGAAAGAACCCTTCGTAAATGGCTTCACGCGGAGATAAATGGTCAACGACTATCGTCTTTTGTTTTTCGTAATAACGCAAAGAACATGTTGTTTGATCGCTGTATTCAAACACCACTCGCTTCGGATTGCGATCTTCAAACTCGAAAAAGTTTCCACCGAATTTACATCCATCGCTTTCAATCGTAATTACTTCAATCACTTTGTAATTCGATAAATTATCTTTCGATTCGAAACCCAATAGGGCATAGCTGTTTCCAACTTTCTTTCCTTTGCCCATCGGCACCACAGAGTAATACAAAGCGCCCGGCCATTTCGCTTCATCATACACTTTGTTGTCCCATTTTTCTGCTTTAACAGGGTTGTGATTCAATTTAAAAAACAGGGGCTCACCTGATTTAGAAGTTTTAAATGCCACACAACCGAAATACAATTGTGTGCCGTCTTCCTTTGGATAATTCCAAGTAAACACGCGAAGCCTTCCA
>JBIKRF010000185.1:0-4211 GCA_044349305.1 Flavobacteriales bacterium | reverse complement strand
TCGGTGTTGAATTGGGGTGATTTTTTTTCAAGTTATTTAATGTTTCATATGGCATTCGAATGGGCGGCCTTGGGTTTAGATTATTTGAGGGTGTATAAACGCACTGATGATTGGGATAAAGACTGGATCACAGAAAAAGGACCATACAACGATTCACAATTCGAGGTTTTAATTGCCTGCGCAACAGGGATAAGTTCTGATAGGGCAAAGAGTAGCGCGCTGAAGGACATCTCCACTGAACTGGCTAAACAGGGCAAGGTAGAGGAATCGCTTACCTGTGCAAGGGGTATCAGTGTTGATTGGAGAAAAAGTAGCGCGCTGAAGGACATCGCCACCGAACTGGCTAAACAGGGCAAGCTAGAGGAAGCACATACCTGCGCAAGGGTTATTGGTGATGATTACTGGAAGAGTAACGCGCTGAAGGACATCTCCACCGAACTGGCTAAACAGGGCAAGGTCGAGGAAGCTGCTTCGGTTATGCAAGAAGCGCTTACCTGTGCAAGGGGCATAGTTGATGATTGGGAAAAGAGTAGCGCGCTTAAGGATATCTCCGCCGAACTGGCTAAACAGGGCAAGGTAGAGGAAGCGCTTACCTGTGCAAGGGGCATCAGTGTTGAGTATGATAAGAGTAGCGCGCTGAAGGACATCTCCGCCGAAGTGGCTATACTGGGCAAAGTAGAGGAAGCTAAATCGGCTATGCAAGAAGCGCATACCTGTGCAAGGGGCATAGGTAATGATTGGGTAAAGAGTAGCGCGCTGAAGGACATTTCCGCTGAACTGATCAAACAGGGCAAAGCAGAGGAAGCTTCATCGGCTCTGCAAGAAGCGCATACATGCGCAAGGGGTATAAGTTTGGATAGATTAAAGAATATCGCGCTGAAAGACATCTCCACCGAACTGGCTAAACAGTGCAAGGTAGAGGAAGCATTTACATGCGCAAAGGGTATCAGTGATGATTTGGAAAAGAGTAAAGCGCTAAAGGATATCAGTGCCGAACTGGCTAAACAGGGCAAGGTAGAGGAATCGCTTACCTGTGCAAGGGGTATCAGTGTTGATTGGAGAAAAAGTAGCGCGCTGAAGGACATCTCTGCTGAACTGGCTAAACAGAGCAAGGTAGAGGAAGCTGCTTCGGCTATGCAAGAAGCGCTTACCTGCGCAAAGGGCATCAGTTTTTATGGAACAAAGAGTGACGCGCTGAAGGGTATCGTCACTGAACTGGCTAAACAGGGCAAGGTAGAGGAAGCTACATCGGCTATTCAAGAAACGCTTACCTGTGCAAGGGTAATAGGTTCTGATAGAGTAAAGAGTAGCGCGCTGAAGGACATCTCCACTGAATTGGCTAAACAGGGCAAGGTAGAGGAATCGTTTACCTGTGCAAGGGGCATAAGTTATGATAGAGTAAAGAGTAGCGCACTGAAGGACATTTCTGCTGAACTGGCTAAACTGGGCAAAGTAGAGGAAGCTGCATTGGCGTTGCAAGAAGGGCATACCTGTGCAATGGGCATAGTTGATGATTGGGAAAAGAGTAGCGCGCTTAAGGATATCTCCGCCGAACTGGCTAAACAGGGCAAGGTAGAGGAAGCGCTTTCCTGCGCAAGGGGCATCAGTGATGACGGAGAGAAGAGTCGTGTTCTTAGGAATATTTCCAGCGAACTGTATAAACAAGGTAAGTTCGATGAAGCCGCATCGGCTATGCAAGAAGCGCTTACCTGCGCAAGGGGCATCAGTGACGATTATTTGAAGAGTAGCGCGCTTTCAGACATCTCCACCGAACTTGCTAAACAGGGTAAGGTAGAGGAAGCGCTTATCTGCGCAAGGGGCATCAGTGATGATTATTGGAAGAGTAGCGTGCTGGAGAGCATTTCCACCGAACTGGCTAAACAGGGTAAGGTAGAGGAAGCGCATAACTGTGCAAGGGGTATAAGTGATTATAGAGTAAAGAGTAGAGCACTGAAGGCCATTTCCATCGAACTGACTAAACAGGGCAAGTTAGAGGAATCAGCATTGGCTGTGCAAGAAGCACTTACCTGCGCATGGAGCATAAGTAATGACCGTGATAAGAATAGTACGCTGAATTTCATCTCCACCCTACTGGCTAAACAAGGCAAGATAGAAGAAGCGCTTAACTGCGCAAGGGGCATCAGTGATGATTATTGGAAGAGCAGAGCGCTGAAGGACATCTCCACCGAACTGGCTAAACAGGGCGATTGTATGCTTGCTGAAACAATAGCTCTCGAGATTCCGTTGTCAAATGAGAGACATCTTTGTTGGCAAAATATTGCAAACAATTTTATTAACGAAAACAGTTGGCAGAGGTCTTTGGAAATGGTAAATCAATTTCAAAATTTCGAAGCAAAAAATTACTATTTAAAAGGTTTTTCGAATTCAATCCATGCACGTGAATGTTCAGAGAATCTTTTTTATACGGTAAGTAGATTTTATTTGAATAATTTAGATTTATTAAAAACACTTTTACAAAAGCATGCCTTACATCAATTGTTTTTCCAAGATGCTTCGGCAGTAAAGTTAGAACGCCTAAACCGCACACTGAATATCCAATGGGCTATTGATATAAAAAACCAAATTCCAAATTAATGATCCTCACAACCCCACCCAACCTCCCACCTCGCCTCCTTCATAGGATTGAGGCAGTTCAATCCGAAGATGACGCTTACGCAGCGGATGAACTCGTTGAATTAGGTGAAGAAATCCTGTCGCAACTCGCTGCGATGGGTATTGCCGTCTATTTGCAGCAAGCGAAGCAGAAAGAAGTGTTTAACGACTTTTTGATTTCGTTGTTTTTGTCGAATGGGCATGCTTATAACGCTGGGCCGCTTTATCGCTGGGCTGCTAATATGCTCAAAGATGCTGATGGGGCAGAGGCTGCGCTTTTGAAACCATTTTTCTGGCAAGAGAAGGATGGTAAACAGGTGTTGAATGATGCTATTCATCATTTGGCGAGTTTGAGAAATGCCGTGATGCACGGATTTTTTGTGTTGCCCCCTGAGCGAAATAGGGAAGAGGCGCAAAAGATGGAAGCTATTCTGGCTCAGATGAACCAGGCAGGTTTGTTTGAAAAGCAGTTTGGAGCGTTTCATTTTGTGGATGCGCAAGGATTCAATGGGTATTGGAATATTACAGATGCGCAGGCATGGAGTGCTTTTGATGCGCAATTTGCGTTTGGTCAGTTGGCGGCAAGGGTAGCACATGAGTATGCGCCAAGTTTTAGAACGGAAGAGCAGCAATTCGCATTGGAACAATTTGAAGAAAATACAAAGGTAGCCGAGGAAGTTTCAGCTTTGCTTCAAAAAGGGAAGGGCGCATTGGTAGCTTGGTATCGGCCAGGAGTTGATCTCGGAGCTGCGGCTTACAAGCAATTTGTTCAGCAACTGGATAAGTCAATTTATCATCCGGTCTATTACGCATTACATCCAAATGGCGCAACGTTTACTGCCTCTTTTTTAGAGCAAGAATTAGCCAAGAGTTTGTTCGAATTGACAAGTGATGAAAAGGCGCTCAAAGACCCTTGGAAGTTCTTGAAGGCTCAAAAAGGGAAGCTATCCAAGAAGATTGTTGTTGTGCTTCATGATGTGCATATTGCGCTATTCAGTCCGAATCACCTGACCAATTTATTTAATGCATTTTACGATGCCGAAGTCCCGGTTTTAGCTACAGCCTGGCATTACCCGTACTTGAAGCGTTTTTTCAATAGTTCAGTTGAATTAGTAGGAAATAATCGTGCGGTTCAAGATACTGCTATTCAATTTTCTCTGTATAATTACCTGCGCTTCAAAGGCCCAAGTGAGGAGCAAGAGGCAGAGCGTTTGGCTTACTCACAACTCAAGGAAATCACTACAAAACTTCAAAATGAAATAGAGGAGAAGCAAAGTGTGGTTGCACGTCGTTTTGCCGATGACAATAAGTATCCGATAGAATTTGTGCATGAAGCATTCGGAATTCTCTCGCCTTTTTATAGCCTTGATAAGGAACCTTTTATTCAAGATGAAGTAGATGAGCTTTATGGTTTCCCTAAAACCATCGAAGAAAGCTCTAGAATTTTCCTAACTTTAGGAAGACGAGATGTTAAATTAGAATACCAACACAAAGTGCTTGCTAAAAATATTCAAGAATGAACCCAGTCCATCAATACCATCAGCGCTACTTAGCACTTAAGTCTGAAAAGGCCATGAGTGCTGATTTAGACATTCTTC
>JBIKRF010000187.1:0-4250 GCA_044349305.1 Flavobacteriales bacterium | reverse complement strand
ACCGCTGGAACAAACTATCAAAACTACGGTTCACAGCAGTTAATGAGTGTACCTTATGCTTTGTATGCAAAATCATCTGGCGCAATCTTAAATCAATGGCAATATGGAACAACAGCTCCTTTATCAAATTCTGGTGTAACAGGTAATTACTTTTACGACACATCAAATGGTAACATCTATTACAAGCAAAATGGAACCACTTGGCTTTTGGTTGGGAACATAATGGGAGCTCAAGGTTCTGTTGGGGCACAAGGAATCACCGGTGCTACAGGAGCACAAGGTCCACAAGGTATTCAAGGATCCGCAGGGATAAATGGTAGCAACGGAACGAATGGATTCAATACTTTAGTAGCGACAACAACTGTAACCGCTGGCGCGCAATGCTCAACAGGTGGAGTGAAACTTGAATATGGATTGGATATTAATAACAATGGTTTATTAGATGCTACAGAAATTACAAGTTCGTTAACTAAATATGTTTGTAATGGTGCTGTAGGGGCAACTGGATCACAGGGACCCATTGGTTTAACTGGTTCAACAGGAGCTACTGGACCACAAGGCCCTATTGGATTAACTGGTGCAACAGGAGCTACCGGACCACAAGGTCCTATTGGATTAACTGGTGCTACGGGAGCAACTGGTCCACAAGGTAGTATCGGATTAACTGGTGCAACAGGAGCAACTGGACCACAAGGCCCAATTGGTTTAACTGGTTCAACAGGAGCTACTGGATCACAAGGTCCTATTGGATTAACTGGTGCAACAGGAGCAACTGGACCGATTGGTTTAACAGGTGCTACTGGAGCAACGGGTCCACAAGGTCCTATTGGATTAACTGGCGCCGCAGGAGCAACCGGCCCAATTGGTTTAACCGGAGCAACTGGTATACAAGGTCCCATTGGTTTAACAGGTGCTACTGGAGCTACAGGCGCAACTGGTCCTATTGGATTAACTGGAGCTACGGGAGCAACTGGTGCACAGGGACCTATCGGATTAACTGGAACAACGGGTCCACAAGGTCCAATTGGATTAACCGGCGCAACTGGACCACAAGGTCCAATTGGTTTAACTGGGGCTACAGGAGCAACTGGTCCAATTGGATTAACAGGAGCAACTGGTCCAATTGGTTTAACAGGAGCAACTGGTCCGCAAGGCCCCATTGGTTTAACTGGGGCTACAGGAGCAACTGGTCCACAGGGTTCTGCAGGAACAAATGGCACAGCTGTTTTAAATGGCACAACCGCACCAACCTCTACAATTGGTGTGAATGGTGATTTTTACATAAACACAGCAACGAATTTACTCTATGGCCCCAAAGCTGGTGGCGCTTGGTCAGCAGGAACATCATTGGTTGGCCCTCAAGGTCCGATTGGATTAACTGGCGCCACAGGAGCTACTGGCCCTATTGGTTTAACAGGAGCAACAGGTCCTGCAGGAGCTACTGGTCCACAAGGTAATGCAGGAACAAACGGTACGAATGGAGCTACTGGTCCTCAGGGCCCGATAGGTTTAACCGGTGCTACGGGACCTGCAGGAGCAAGTGGAACTAATGGTATAAATGGATTAAATACACTTGTTAATACAACAACAGAACCAGCTGGAAGTAATTGTACAAATGGCGGTACCAAAATCGAAACAGGTCTTGACGTTAATGGAAATGGATTGCTTGATGCAGCAGAAATTAATTCAAGTATGACTCAATATATTTGTAACGGGAGCGGAACAAGTAGTGGATTTGTACCTTCACAAGGTGTAAAACTTGGTTTTGCAACTACAACTTCGTGGACTTGTCCTGTTGGTGTTACTCAAATTCAAGTTGAACTTTGGGGTGCTGGTGGAGGGGCTGGGGGTAGAGCGGGAGCTCATTTTTCAGGCAGTACATTTACCCAAGGTGGTTCTAAAGGTGGAAACGGTGGGTCTGGTGGTTATATAAAGCAAATAATCAATGTTATTCCGTTTCAAACATATTTAATTACCATCGGCCAAGGCGGCGCGCCAGGTGTCGCTGGGTCAGATAATACACCTTCATATTGTAGTCAAAATCATCCTGCGTGTAATGGAACAAATGGAAGTATGGGTGGTAGTTCAAGTTTTTCAACTTTGTTATCCGTCACCGGGGGAGCACAAGGCTCCGGTGGAATAAGAACCTATTGGACAGGATCTTCTTATACCAATTATTCTGCTGCTGATCCAGCAGGGAATGGGACTAATGGGACTAATGGACCAACAGTTAACTTTAATTACCCTGTTCAAACATCTGGATCACGTTCATACTTACCAACAGGATATGTAATAAATTATCCTTCAAGTAGTGCTCCAGGAGGTGTATCTGTTTCTGTTACGTCAATACCCTTACCTCCAGCATCGACTTCTGGTGAAAACGGTTTTTGTATAATTACTTATTGATATAATTATTTCAGGGGATAAAAGACTATTTTTGAGCTTTGGAAATGGATTTGACAAGATTACTCCAAACAAAAACCTTACAGGATAAAGTTTCAGGTTTATTTTAGATACGAATAATTCTAAAAATGTCACTGGCAAGAGTACCTTCTTCACTTTCGTTATCGTATTCACATGAACTCCAATAATCTTGGAGATTTCATTGGCTTTATACCCTTTCTTTAGGTATTCAATTGTTTTCGAAATCTTTGGTTTTCAAGTATACAACTATGTTCCATTTCGGTAACAGTTCCAAGAATAGAGGTCATCATTTTGCAATGTAATATTGATTTAACGCTACGTTTTTTATTAGTGAATCGAATTACTCAAAAATTCTCAAAACCCCTCATACGCTCCTAATCCAAATAAGGCGAAGTCGTATTTCGCTGGATCGTTTGCGTCAAAGGAACGGAAGGTGTCGATGAGTTCTTCGTTTGTTTTCCAGTCGTTCTGTGTGCGGGTGAGGAGTCCGAGTTTACGTGCGACATTGCCTGTGTGGACATCGAGGGGAATCATTAATTCGGAAGTGGAAATGCTTTTCCATATTCCGAAGTCTACGCCTTTGTCGGCTGAACGAACCATCCATCGGAGAAACATGACCAAGCGTTTCGCCGCGGAACCGGAAGCGGGGTTGGAAATGTGTTTGTGCGTTCTGGACAAATGTTCACCCTTGAAAAATTCTTCGCGAAAGTGCGTGATGCGCATTTTTAAGTCGTCTGTGGCCTGTTGTTTGGAAAAAGCAGCTTCGAGTCCTTGTTCTTGGTAAAGTCTGTGTAAACACGCAAAGAATCCGCCGAGGTCTTCGTTGTTGAAGGTGCGGTGGACAAACGATGTTGGAATCTCGCCCGTGTAGGACATGATGTAATCATAGGGTGAATTTCCCATGATGTCGATGATGCGTTCGCCACTTTTCACAATGCTTTTTCGGTTTCCCCATGCAATCATGGATACAAGGAAGGCAACAATTTCAATGTCCTCTTTCTGGCTAAATCGATGGGGGAGTTGAATGGGATCTTCTTCCAAAAAATGTCCTTGCTCGTAGAAGGACGCTTTGAAATCGAGGAATTCTTTTAATTCACTTGGACTCACAACGTCTAGATGAAATTCCCATCACGCATCACCAAGGAACGGTCCGCCATTTGAGCGAAGGATTCGTTGTGTGTGACAATCACGAAGGTTTGCTTGAATTCTTCGCGCAATTGGAAAAACAATTCATGCAATTCCTGTGCGTTTTTAGTGTCCAAGTTTCCGGAGGGTTCATCCGCGAAGATCACCGCAGGTTGATTCATCAAGGAACGACACACCGCGACGCGTTGTTGCTCACCACCGGACAATTCCGACGGTTTGTGCGTCGTACGGTGTCCAATGTTTAGTTTTTGAAACAAGTGCTGTGCGCGTTCTTCGGCTTCTTTCTTACTTTTTCCACCAATCAACGCCGGTAACATCGCGTTTTCCAAGGCGGAGAATTCCGGTAACAATTGATGAAACTGAAAGATGAATCCAATTGATTTATTTCGAAAATCCGCCAATCCTTTGGAGGAAAGCGTAAATGGATTGATGCCATCAATGAGCAATTCACCTTGGTCTGGACGATCCAAAGTTCCTAATATTTGTAGCAAGGTTGTTTTTCCAGCGCCGGAAGATCCAACGATGGAAATCACTTCCCCTGAAGCAACAGTTAAGTCGACGCCTTTCAAGATCGAAAGATCGCCGTACGCTTTTTGTATTCCTGTTGCCTTTAACATTTAGTCTAGTTTTAGGTTGTGACCCATTTTGTCGCGCTTCGTTTCCAAGTAATGCTGATTGTG
>JBIKRF010000140.1:0-4256 GCA_044349305.1 Flavobacteriales bacterium | reverse complement strand
ATCTTATCAATATCCATTGGCTTCAGATTCGTTAACGCGAATGGCGCATCATTTTCTGCCGACCACACATCGCGAATACTGACAGGATTTAAAACAAAAGTTGGGACAGTTGTCGTGTCTTTTTTTTCTTGTGCAAATGAACTTGACGCAACAAAAAGCGCAACGCTTACAAAAACAATTTTCTTAAACATGTATTTTACTTTGTGCGCACGACAGGGGTTATGGTGCACGTTGTTCATCTTTTCCTTGGCGGCATTACCCGCCCAGGTTCCTCTTGTTCTGAAACAAGAAGGGTCTAATCTCAGCCATTATTTTTCGAATGGCACCCCTATGAGAACGGCGCAAATATAGAAAGGTATTACCTTAGACAAGTGAAAAAAGGATTGGTATTCAAAACAACAGGAAAATCTTACGACGTTTTAATCGACGGAAAGATTGTGGTGTGTTCGCTGCGCGGAAAAATTCGACTGCAAGGCCTGCGCACTACAAACCCGATTGCTGCTGGAGATTATGTAGATGTTGAAATGGACAGCGACGGGAACGGCAGTATTCATCGCATTCACGACAGAAAGAATTACATCATTCGCAAATCGGTTAACCTTTCGAAAGAAGCACAGATCATTGCCGCAAATATTACGCGTGCATTCTTGCTTATTACCATTGATCGTCCGCAAACCACGCCCGGATTTATCGATCGTTTTCTAGTCACTGCAGAAGCGTATCGCATACCTGTAACGCTTGTTTTTCATAAGTGGGATATTTTTTCTGATGAAGAAAAAGAGAAGGCCATTGACTTGGCTTCAATTTATAAAGGCATTGGATATGAGCTTCTGTTTACGAGTATTGAAACAGGACAAGGACTTCAAGAATTGAAAGAACTCATTGAAGTGGGAACGTTTTTGTTTTCGGGGCACAGCGGTGTTGGGAAGTCTTCTCTCGTAAGTAAGATTTCAAACAACGAAGACATTCGTATTGGCGAAATAAGCGACTGGAGCGGAAAAGGACAACACACGACAACTTTCGCCGAGATTTTTCAGTTGAGTGCAACATCGTTTTTAATTGACACTCCGGGTATAAAAGGATTTGGTCTAGTAAATTTCGAAGAGGAAATGTTGGCGAAATATTTTCCTGAATTTTTAGAATTATTACCTGCCTGCAAGTTCAACAATTGCAAGCACATTAACGAACCCAAGTGCGCTGTTCTAGAGGCATTGAATGAAGGAGAGATTGCAGAATCGCGTTACATGAGTTACAGATCTATGTTAGAAAGCGAAACCGAAAAATACCGTTCTTCATGAAATTTCAACTGTTCACCAACGAGCACTTTTTTATTCTTGGCTTAACGATTTTCCTCTCCCTTTTTTTTGTTTGGGTTGGAAGGAAATATGCGAAGTCGCAAGATATTCTGCGTTGGTTTTTCGGCGTATTGTTATTGACAAACATGGTCGTTTATCAGACCTATCGTTATCAAACAGGCTTGTGGGAAGTGCGTCACGATCTACCTCTAGAGTTATGCAACCTCGCTAATATAATTGCGGCCTTAGCTCTGTTACTGAAGCGTCGCGGAATGGCAGAAATTGCCTGGTGTTGGGTTATGACCGGCACGTTGAATGGATTAATTACTCCAGACTTCATGGGCGTATTTCCGGAAGTGCCTTATGTCTCATTTTTCATTGGACATGCGGGATTAATTATAGCAACATCCTTTTTAGTTTTCGGAATGAAGTTGTATCCGGAAAAAGGATCATGGTTGCGAGTAGTCATTGCATCGCAAGTTTATTTCGCGTTAGCCTTTTCAGTCAATAAAATTATCGGCAGCAATTACGGATACCTCATGCACAAACCCGAAGGCGGCAGCGCCATGGATTTCTTCGGACCCTATCCATATTATCTGATAACGCTCGAGTGTTTGGGTGCAGTTTTATTTTTCTTGGTTTTGTTGCCGTTTAGGAGAAAATCTCAAACGAATTAATTCCAACTCGGAACCATACCTCTCAAACCCATATCAACCACAGACTCGCCCGCTCCCGGTTCCCACTTTCCATCTGAGTTGGTGTCTAACCATTCAAAGCTTTTGTTGGTCGAAAGGGATAGCGTTACATAAATATCTTCTGTCTCGTTTCCTGTAATGACCAAGGGTGAAGAAAATCCGCCAGTAACTACGCAACTGCCCTGAGGAATTGGAGAGGTCGCAAACAAAGGGTTCGGAACGGTGGTTGCACCCGGAGGCGCTTGTCCTGAAGAAACGTAGGGATTTCCAAATACATTCGTTTCAAATCCCCAATACCCCTGAAGCACATCGTCATTCACCGCTACAGATTGCGTATTGATTAAATAGTTCGTGATATACGTGTTGAAACCAACAAAACTCGCCACGCGTCCAGTTAAATTAAATCCATTCGCCAATAAATTCACATCGTAATTCTGGTACAACAATGAAGCGCGAACATACTCATACGTACCCGGAGTAAATGAACTCAATGGAACAGCTATGAATGTTTCTCCAGGAGCAGAAATCTGTGCTTGAGCAAAATCAATGGCATTCGCTCCGCCGGCTGTTGTTTCAGCAGCATGATAAACCACTTCTCCAGCACCAAGTGCAGTGTACATGTTTGGCGTGAATTCGATATAGTGTGCAGAAATTTTATGAAACAACGGACTCATCGCCGCATGTCCTGCTGGAACTGTTGATGGGACTCCCAAATTGTTCAATCGCTCTTGCGTTGAATCTGTAACAATTTTAATGTAAACCGTTGGAACGGTTGGAACACTTGCTACGATTGGCTCGTCTTCTGTGTCTTTATCGCAAGAAACAAAAACCAACAAAACAGTTAATGCGAGAAGGAAATTCAATTTTTTCATAAAGTGAAAATAAGATATTTTTTGAAAACTAACTCATGTAAATCCAGGCGCTCTCATAAGATTCTTGTACTTCAAAAAACTGAAGCATCTCTTGATAAAACGAATCGCCTCCTATTGTTGCACTATCTCCAATTACAATTAACTTCTTCCTCGCGCGGGTAAGCGCAACATTCATCCTTCGGTAGTCTTTTAAAAATCCAATTTCATTCTCGTCGTTGCTTCGCACCAAAGAAATAATAACCACATCAGCCTCCTGTCCTTGAAACGAATCCACGGTATTAATCGTCACCTCCTCTTCTTTGAACACACGCTCCAACAATTCAATCTGCGCGCGATACGGTGAAATTAAGGCGCACGAAAAAAACTGTTGCGTCTGTTCCTTCAACATTGAATACATTTTCATGGCCAATTCAGCTTCGCCTTTGTTCATGCGCGAATGGCCCTCTGCTCCTTCCTCTTCATTGTATCCCGTTCCAGCAGTGTCAATGAATTGAATCGGATTCAAATCACCTTCCAACATACGACGCGCAACGGAACTATCTGCGGTGAGTTTTCCTTCATAGAAATGCTTGTTGCTGAAAGCCGCAATCTTTTCGTTCATGCGGTATTGCACATTCAGAAAATGCACGCCTTTTTCAATGCGTGCAGTTCGCTCCATTAACGAAATTGCTAAGCCCTTCTGGGCTGCTTCATTCGAAAAAATAGTTGGAGGAAGTTGCAAGTGATCTCCCGCCAAAACCAATTTATTTCCTTTCGCAATGGGAATCCAACAGGCTGGCTCCAATGCCTGTCCTGCTTCGTCTATCACAACAACATCGAACATGCGATCGCGAAGCATATCATTCGCAGACCCTACGAGCGTTGTGCAAATAACATCGGCCTGATCAATGAGTCTATCCAATAGAAACAATTCCGTCTCGCGCGCTTCGCGCATCATTTCTTTTGCTTCCTTGAAAATTAATTTGCGCTGCTCCGCTTCTTCTCTTCCAAATGAGCGTTTGTATTTACTTCCCAACGAGCGCAATTCTTTCGCTCTTCTTTTCCATTCACGAACACGCGAATAATCTTTGTCTTCCACCAACTTCACATCAACCGTAAAGGCATTTGCCTTGGAATGCACCTTAGCTGGATTCCCCAAGCGTAAAACTTTCAAACCCTTCTCTCCCAACCCTTCCACCAAATGATCCACTGCCGCATTGCTTGGCGCGCAGCACAATACCTTTTTCTTCAACTTGGCTAACTCTTCCATGGCATGAATGAGTGTTGTTGTTTTACCGGTGCCCGGAGGACCATGAACAACGCTCACAACTAAATCATTCACAACACCACGTGCAGCTTCATTCTGTGAATCATTCAAATTCCCATGTGAGCCCAAGTATTCCATTTCTGAAAGT
>JBIKRF010000139.1:0-4312 GCA_044349305.1 Flavobacteriales bacterium | reverse complement strand
ATGTTATTCCTTAAATTCCTTTTGCATGCAAAAGTCTGGTTATGTTTTTAAGCCGTTTGAAGAACCCAATCTTTCTCCGTTCGAGAGACTGTTCGATGTGTTCAGTGAACTCATTACGCACACTTCCGGAGATGTAGATGAGGCGCTGGAATGGTTGCGAGAAATAGATAAAGAATACACCCTTACAACCGACGAGTATACCATGGAAGATTTCGTGGAAGACTTGAAGAAGAAAGGGTATTTGAAGGAAGAAATTCTACCAGACGGACAAGGACAGATGGCCATAACTGCCAAGACGGAACGCGTGCTTCGGAAAAATGCCATGGATCAAATCTTCGGGAAGATTCGGAAGAGCGGTGCGGGAAATCACAAGAGCAAGAAAAGCGGACAAGGCGATGAAGCAACTGGAGAATTCCGAAGTTTTCAATTCGGAGATTCATTCGAAAATATTTCAGTGACCGAGAGTTTGAAGAACGCGCAAATCAACAACGGCGTCGGCGACTTCAAACTAACCGAACAAGATTTGGTGGTGGAAGACACCCATCACAAGTCGCAGATGAGCACCGTGCTTATGATTGACATTAGCCACAGCATGATTCTATACGGAGAAGATCGCATCACTCCCGCAAAGAAAGTGGCTATGGCCTTGGCAGAACTCATCACGACTTCCTACCCGAAAGACACACTCGATGTGATTGTCTTCGGAGACGATGCTTGGCCGATTAAAATTGCAGACTTGCCTTATCTGAATGTGGGTCCTTATCACACGAACACCGTTGCCGGTTTAGAATTGGCCATGGATATTCTTCGAAGAAAGAAGAACACGAACAAACAAATCTTCATGATCACCGATGGAAAGCCCAGTTGCCTTCGCTTGCCAGACGGACAATACTACAAGAACAGCAACGGGTTAGATGAACATATTGTTGAACGCTGCTACACCATGGCCGCGCAGGCTCGAAAGATGCACATTCCGATTACCACATTCATGATTGCGCAAGATCCTTATCTGCAATCGTTCGTGGAGCAGTTCACACAGTCGAACAAAGGCAAAGCTTTTTATACAGGGTTGAAGGGATTGGGTGAAATGATCTTTCACGATTACGAAACGAATAGAAAAAAACGAATTAACTAAACGAATGAATACTTCGATCAACACATTCGGCGCATTGAAAGCGTCGGGATATATTTCAAAAAGCATCAAGAACGAGTTGCGCGACAACCTCATTGTATCTATTCAAGCTGGAAAGGAAACCTTCCCGGGTATGCACGGATATGAGCAAACGGTGATTCCACAATTGGAACGCGCTATTTTGTCGAAGCACAACATTAACTTGTTAGGTCTCCGCGGACAAGGGAAGACGCGCATTGCGCGCTTGATGATTAACTTACTCGACGAGTACATTCCTGTTGTAGCTGGAAGCGAAATGAACGACGATCCTTTTCATCCCATTAGCCGCTATGCTCGTGATCTCATGGAAGAGAAGGGAGATGACACGCCAATTGCATGGCTTCATCGCTCGGATCGTTTCTTCGAAAAGTTGGCAACACCCGATGTGACCATCGCCGATTTAATTGGAGACATTGATCCGATTAAAGCTGCAAATTTGAAATTGAGTTATGCCGACGAGCGCGTGATTCATTTCGGAATGATACCTAGAGCGAACCGATGTCTTTTTGTGATTAACGAATTGCCCGATTTGCAAGCGCGTATTCAAGTGGCGCTTTTCAATATTCTGGAAGAAGGAGATGTTCAGATTCGTGGATTCAAATTGAGACTTCCGTTGGATTTGCAATTTGTCTTCACCGCGAATCCGGAAGACTACACCAATCGCGGAAGCATTGTCACCCCGCTGAAAGACCGCATTGGCTCTCAGATTTTGACGCATTATTCAGCCGATATTCAAACCGCGAAGAAAATCACGAAGCAAGAATCAGAGAAGTTGGAAGATCGTTTGTGCGCTGTTCACGTTCCAGAATTGGCTCGCGATATTCTCGAGCAAATAGCTTTCGAAGCCAGACAAAGTGAGTACATCGATCACAAGAGCGGTGTTAGTGCACGTATGAGTATTACTGCGTTTGAAAATTTAATCAGCACTGCTGAACGTCGCGCGCTCATGAACGGAGAAACGAAAACCTCTGTTCGTTTCAGCGATCTCATGGGCATGATTCCTTCCATAACCGGAAAGGTAGAATTGGTTTACGAAGGCGAACAAGAAGGAACGGCATTCGTCGCGAATCATCTGATTGCTGAAGCCACCAAAACCTTGTTCGTTCAATACTTTCCGAAGATTGAAAAACTGAAAAAGCAAAATCAAGAAACTCCGTACGATGAAATCATCAACTGGTTTTTCGAAGCCGACGCATTTGAACTCACCGACGAATCGAACGAAGAAACATACGTGAAAGCTCTGCTTTCCGTTGAGCCGTTGGTGATTTTGTTAAACAAGTATCAACCGAAGGTTGCAACCATCGACGTTCCATTCCTCATGGAATTCGTGTTGTGGGCGTTGGTGGAATTCAAACAACTGTCTAAACACCGCACAGCGGGAGGCACGGCGTTTAATGATTCTTTTAACAACTACATCAAAGGTTTATGACCTTCTTCGAAGGATGACAACTTCGTTGATGACCGCTCTGCGGAATTACTTCGAAAGGTATAAGTTGCGCTCCGAAAAAATCTGCCTAAAAAACGGATCCTTCAAGTCTTTGATGAATCGAATGGCTTCGCCAGTTGATTTCATTTCCGGACCGAGTTCTTTGTTTACCTCAGGGAATTTCTCGTAGCTGAATACAGGGATCTTAATTGCGTATCCGTTGCGTTTCGGTTGGAAGTTAATGTCCTTCACTTTCACTTCACCCAACATAACTTTCGTAGCGTAGTTCACATACGGTTCGTCGTATGCTTTCGCAATGAAAGGCACCGTGCGCGATGCACGCGGATTCGCTTCAATAATGTATACAACGTCGTCTTTAATGGCGAACTGAATGTTGATTAATCCTACCGTTCCAAGTGCAACAGCAATTTTCTTTGTGTGCTCTTCAATCTGCGTCATAACAAGGTCGCCCAAGTTATACGGAGGAAGAACACCGTACGAGTCACCGCTGTGAATTCCAGCAGGCTCAATGTGTTGCATAATGCCAATGATGTAAACATCTTCTCCGTCGCAAATGGCATCGGCTTCGGCTTCAATAGCGCCTTCCAAGAAGTGGTCTAACAAAATCTGATTGTCGGGCATGTCGCGAAGAATGTTCACCACGTGCTGCTCCAATTCGTGCTCGTTAATCACGATTTTCATTTTTTGTCCACCCAATACATAACTCGGACGAACCAACAACGGAAAGCCCAAGTCCTTCGATAATTCTATCGCTTGCTCAGCGTTTTCAACCACTCCGAATTTCGGATACGGGATGTTGTTTTCCTTCAAACAATTTGAAAAACGACCTCTGTCCTCCGCCAAGTCTAAGGCATCGAAAGAGGTTCCTAATATTTTAATTCCGTAGCGCTGTAATTTTTCAGCCAGCTTCAAAGCGGTTTGTCCACCCAGCTGAACAATTACTCCCACGGGGTTTTCATGACGAATGATGTCGTAAATGTGTTCCCAGAAAACAGGTTCGAAATACAACTTGTCAGCTGTGTCGAAATCGGTTGAAACGGTTTCCGGATTGCAATTGATCATGATGGTTTCGTATCCGCATTCCTTCGCTGCAAGCACACCGTGCACACACGAGTAGTCGAACTCGATACCTTGACCAATGCGGTTAGGGCCGCTTCCCAATACAATTACTTTTTTGTTTTCGGAACGAACACTTTCGTTCTCGTATTCAAAGGTGCTGTAGTAGTACGGAGTTTTCGCTTCGAACTCTGCAGCGCAGGTGTCTACCAATTTGTATACACGCTGAATGCCCATCTCGTCGCGCTTTGTATATACTTCGCTTTCCAAGCATTTCAAGAGATGCGCAATCTGTCTGTCTGCATATCCTTTTTGCTTCGCTTCGAACAACAATTCTTTCGGAATGGAAGCGAGCGTGTGCTTTTCAATCACACGTTCCAATTGAAGTAACTCTTCAATTTGTTTCAAGAACCACAAGTCAATGCGTGTTTTTTCTTGAATGGTTTTGAAGGGTATTCCCAATTTAATGGCATCGTAGATGTGGAAAATGCGATTCCAACTTGGGTGCTCCAACGAGTTTAATATTTCTTGCTGATCACGAAGTTCTTTTCCGTCTGCGCCGAGACCGTTGCGATTGATTTCAAGCGATTGACAAGCTTTTTGAAGCGCTTCTTGGAACGTTCTTCCAATACCCATTA
>JBIKRF010000138.1:0-4363 GCA_044349305.1 Flavobacteriales bacterium | reverse complement strand
TCGAACAAGAATGGGAAAAGGCAAAACCGTATATGGTTCCTGAAGGTATTGAAGCCATTGAAAGAGACGGACTCTATCAAGTAGATGAAGATGGAGATATTGTTACAACGCTTGTGTCTGACAAAGGCGCTTGCGCCTTCGTTCATTACGCTGCCGATGGCACAGCATTGTGTGCTTTAGAAACCTCATGGAAAGCTGGAGAGTCAAAATTTAGAAAACCAATCTCGTGTCATTTGTATCCTATTCGTTTGACGAAGTTGGCAGATTATGTTGGATTGAATTATCACCGTTGGCCCATATGTGCTCCAGCGTGTGAGTGCGGATCGAAATTGCAAGTGCCAGTGTACCGATTTTTAAAAGATGCAATTACAACGAAGTTTGATGAAGCGTATTTTCAAGAATTAGACGAACACTACCGGGCATGGAAAGCACAAAGAGAAGCATAATTCTTTTTTTTCTATTCTTATTTGTCGCTCCCGTTTTTTCGCAAGAGTGGGTAAAAGTCAATTGTGTTTTCAATACTGAGGACGGTGGTATCATCGTTGACGGTGATGTCGTTACCGATTTCAGAGAAGGAACAGCACTTGTGGTGAGTGCTCGATTGAAACAGTCGTATGGGCAGGGTACCATGCAAACTACACGCATCAATCGTTTGCATAAGGTTGATTTGTACACTGATCGCGAAGAAACATTCTTTCCGAAAGATTGGAATTTCGATGAAGGAATTTCTTGCTTTGGAGACAGTAAAAATGAATTGTTTTTTCAGACTGAATTAGACGAACGCGGAACACTTTCAAATTCGTATAAAATATTTTTTTGGGACTCTACACTCACTTTTAACAGTATTGGAAAGCCCGTTGAAATGCAAGGAAACAGAGGAGAAAGTAGCTACGACAACATGAATCCAACCTACGACCCAAAAGAGCGGTTGCTGGTCTTTTCAAGCAATCGTCCGGGTGGATATGGTGCTCATGATTTATATGGTTGTTATCGCTTGGAAAATGGTTGGGGACCTGTTTTCAATTTAGGACAAGGAGTAAATACTTCTGACAATGAATTGGGAGCAACACTCTTTCAAGGCACCCTTTACTTTTCTAGAATGAATTTGCAAGATTTGAGTGCGGGCGTGCTGTTTTTTTCAGCTGAGCAGAAAGAGGCTTTTCGTGTTTCAAAAAAACTTCCTTCTCCATTTAACAACGAAAAAGAGGACGCCTATAAAATCGTTTTCGTATCAGCAAATGAAGCATATGTTTCACGCGAGCATCAAATCGATCACTTAATTCTTCCTAAGAAAAACAAGCAAGTTCAATTTAGATTGAAGGAAGGAACCCGCGTGTTGCAAAATATTGGTTTATCTGTTGTTTCTGTTGGAAGTGGAGAACGTTCAGAATTGAAAACAAATTCTGAAGGATTAACAACTCTCTTCAGCTTATCGTTGGAAACGAAATACAAAGTAAGCATTCAAGAAAAGGATTGGGAGCTATTAAAGGCTACTGGAAATGGAAAGGGATACAAGGCAGAACTGATCGATGAATTTGGAAATATCATTCGCGTGTTTAAGTTCGATGCCAACGGTAATTTCCAATTTGAATTACTTGATTTCGTTTACACCAATTTAACGTTCTTGGAAGAGATTGATCGAAGTAGATTAGGAAGCTACACTGTTGAATCGAGCAATTCCATTTCAACCAAAAAATATTTCTTTCCTGCGAACGAAAGTAGCTTGAACGAAGTGCAGAAGATCGATTTGCGCAATTGGTTGAAAGACCAATCCAATTCAACCATTACTATTAGCGGATTCGCAAGTTCAGACGGAAGCTCAAAGCGAAACAAGGAATTAGCAAACGCACGAATTCAAGCAACTAAAATGGTCTTGTTGGCTCAAGGAGTTTTAGAGAAAAATATAAAAGTCAAAGTAATAGGAATAAACGAAGTCGGAGAAAAAGGTCGCCGCGTAGAGCTTGAAGCGATTCCATTATCTTCGCAATAACAACACGAAAGATCATGTTCGAAAAACTATTTCCAAACCGCGAGTTAAGAATTGTAAAAGGAAAACTTATTGAAAGCGGAACATCTCATTTAGACGGACAAGAAGACAAAGGTGCTCAACGTTGGGTAAAAGTCAATGGTGAGATTATTACACGCGTTAGCGATGGTCTATACCATGCACAGTGGGACGATGAGGTTGCAGTGGTTTGTGATAAGTACAACTACATGGTTGGCTATTGGAATTTTTCGAAAGGTTCTGGAAGTGATCCGAACTATTCGGCATCTATAGGTTCTTCGGCTTTGGTTACATTGATAGTTTTAGCTTCCATGCTTTTTAATTTCATTCCCATGCATGACCCACAAAAAGGAGATATCATAACTTCAT
This sequence comes from Flavobacteriales bacterium, assembly GCA_044349305.1. Lineage (GTDB taxonomy): Bacteria > Bacteroidota > Bacteroidia > Flavobacteriales_D > Sanyastnellaceae > CAIZGX01. Next base: position 1,989 of record JBIKRF010000138.1, on the reverse strand, counting down.
TCTACAATTACATTTGGAAGGATGAGTTCTTCGTTAGTCATTGGTGGGCCACTGCCTCTATCATTGGTGTATTCGGATTGTACGGATTTATTTGGACGCCGATTTATGCTGTTGGACACGTGAAGCGCGAGCGTCAGGCAGCAGCTATGTTAGCTCCGCATAGAAATATTGTCGAGTGAAATTCGGGAAGTTAGATAACGTAGATCATCTTTCTTTTTCGTTTGAAGTTCCAACGCAGGATTTTTCTTTTCTACCGAATGAACGTTCGGGTGGGTTGGAAATAATTATCGGAGGAACGGTTTGGGGTGTTCCGCAATGGAAAGGAACACATTTTCCAGCGAAAGCCAAGCCTTCAGAATTTCTTCATTACTATTCGCGGTTGTTTCCGTGTATTGAATTCAACGGTTCGCATTACCGCATTCCTCCTGTTGCGCAGGTAGAGAAGTGGGTTGAGCAAGTCCCCGAGAGTTTTTTATTTTGCCCGAAGTTTCCGCAGAGCATTTCGCATTGGCGACAATTTCAAAATTGTGAGCGCGAAACGGATTTGTTTTTTGAAGCACTCTTTGCTTTCAGAAAAAATTTGGGAACTACCTTCATTCAATTACCTCCGCATTACAGTCCGTCTAAAGCTGAACCACTTCTTCGTTATCTCGAAAATCTTCCGCGCGACGTTCGTTATTCTGTTGAAATGCGACACCCCGATTGGTTTGTAGGAAATGTCTTGGAAGAGTATGCGAATGAATTGAAAAAGTTGAATGTCGGATTAATCGTTTGCGACACTGCGGGAAGAAGAGACGCTGTGCACATGCGATTAACGAGTGATGAGTTGGTGGTTCGTTATGGTGGAAACGATATGCATGCAAGCGATGAACTGCGCATGAACCAATGGGCGAAGCAACTTCGCGATTGGGAAAAAGTTGGTTTGAAGAAATGTTATTTCTGGATTCATCAACCCGAGAGTTTACACACGGTAGAATCTATGAATCAATTCAAGGAAGTTCTTTCCAATTACAAATAGATACAACCGCCACAGGTGTCTTTAGAGGCGCCTGTAACTTCCGAGAGTGCTGTCGGTTGCTCAGAGAGTCGAAGTGCTCCTAATAGGGCGAAAATGAGCGCCTCTTTGTATTGCACCGTGTCGGTGTCTGGAACAACAACAGAAAGATCGGTCTTCGCCTGAATGGATTCGATGAGAAATTCATTGAATGCACCACCACCGGTGACCAAAACACTTCCCGTCCAACCTTCGAAAATCTTTGCGATTTGAACTGCCATGTGCTCGGTGCAAGTGGCTAGTAAATCTCGAATGGTTAATTGCGATGCACCAAGTAAGGGAAGGAAATGACGTTCAAACCATTCTTTCCCCAACGACTTCGGAAGCTCTTGAGCATAATAGGGGAGTGCGTTTAATTTTTCAAGTAGTTCAACATTCACAACCCCGCGTCGCGCCATTTCTCCGTTTGCATCGAACGGATGTCCGGTTTGTTCTGCCAAGAGATTCAATGCCATATTTGCGACGCACACATCGAAGGCATTGAGGTCACCCATAAGCGTGTAAGAGACGTTTGCAATTCCGCCTATGTTCAAACAAAAATCGTATTCGTTGAATAACAACCGATCTCCAATGGGAACCAACGGCGCACCTTGTCCACCGTGAGCCACATCTGTAGTCCTGAAATCACAAATGGTTTTAATTCCAGCATGCGCTGCAATGTGCGCACCGCTTCCAATTTGAACAGTAAGCGATTCCCCTGGCTGATGAAATACCGTGTGTCCGTGCGAGGCAATGGCATTTGCTGTCAACTTTCTTTCATCTAAAAAACGCTTGACTTGCTTTCCAGAATAGATTCCAAAATCGACATTGAGTTGGGCTAATTCGAGTGCAGACATTTTGTGCGCTCTTCTAAAAATGTCACGCCACGAGGCGTCGTAAACTACAGTCTCGGCTGCAACAATTTCGTATTCCCATTTTTCATTGTTGAATGAAAG
>JBIKRF010000049.1:0-16772 GCA_044349305.1 Flavobacteriales bacterium | reverse complement strand
ACCATCTATGCCTGTGCTGTATTGAGTAGATTCTGAAAATCCAATTTCTTGCATGTGGCAACTGGCGCAACTTTGCGTGTTGTTTCCAGATAGAATAGGATCGTAAAATAACTTTTTTCCAAGAGCAACACCTTCAATTGTAAGCGGATTGGTTGAAGGAATTACCATAGGTGGAAGTCCTTCTGGAATGATAAGATTGTAAGGCGTTGCCCCAGAATTGCCCACCGAAGGATTTTCCACTTCACATTTGTTACATGCAATGAAGAAAAATGGGACGGCAAAAATGAAGGCGACAATTATCTTTTTCATCATTCAAGAAGTACCGAACTTACAGAGAATGAATTCGGGAAGTTTGTGCGAAGGGTGTTGATCCATGGAATGTCAGAGGTAGATAAACTCTGGTGATTGTTGTTACCAGTGAAGGCCACCGTGTTTGGATCGCTATATAATTTATTCAAATCGAATTCAAGTTGAACGACTGATTTGTTGCAATCTACATGAAGGTCAAGCGGCAATGAAACGTGCGCTAATGAACGGTCTTTTCCGTAATGGTAAACAAGTGGTTCCTGAGCATCTGTGTCGCTTGAAGTAAAGTAACCTTCGTGCTTGAAGAAAATGTAACCGGTGTTCCAAGTCCAGATCATTCCATACATCGGATCTAAGTCACCGGCTTGATCTCCTGAATGGTTGTGGAGCGAGTCAACGCCTAAATTGAATTCAATTGAAGTGTAATGTCCATTTGGAATTTCAACTTGATTCAATTGAAGAGAAGCTGGAACAGCTTGGTCCATGAGCTCATGCGCATACAACTCAACACGCTGACCGCTTTCATTCACAAGGGCCATGTGCGAAACATAGTATTTCAAGAGATAAGCAGAATAGTTTTCTCCGGCAGCGTTTGTGTATATGCTGTCTAAATGGAATGGTTCATTGTCAATAACGTTGCTAAATGAAACACGGGTATATGACCTAATTGTTGTTTCGATTTCATTTTCTTTTTCATTGTCTTTGCGGCATGACGAAATAGTCAAAGCACAAACTGCGAGAATAAGGAAGACCAATTGTTTCATAGTTCAAAAATAAGATGAATTGTGTTCGACACTTGAATTATACCGAGATTTGCCAGTGAAATCCGAAAATTTATTACATGAGGAAATTTATCGTAGTGTTTTTTATGCTTGTACTTGTGAAAAATCTCGAGGCACAAACTCCTTATCGGGAGGAAGCTATTTCTACATTTATTGTGAAATCTTCGACGGATTCAGTAGCCTGTATTGAGCGAATGGCGGCGTATTACTTTCATCGCATCTTAAACAATTACAGACATGAGAAGGGTTTGGTGGAATTACATTGGAACGATACGTTATGGATAGCTGGTATGAATCACTCGTTGTGGATGAACCGTCAGCATGAACTCACGCATACCGAACGCGCAAAGACTTGGTATTTTACGGGAAGGCGTGTGGAAGATCGGGTGTTATTCGCAAGTAATGGCAGTGAGCATTTGCATTGGAGTGCAGAGAATGCTTTGTATAATTCTACCACAAAAGGAAAAGACATTTCTACTATTTCGCTGAATATGGCGAAGCATGCTTTTGAGCAGTGGAAAGGTTCTCCGGGTCATAATAAAAACATGTTGAAAGAGAATAGCCGTTCACACGGTGTTTCATTTATTATTTCTACCGAACATATTTGGGTGACCGATGTCTTTGCGTTCAATGGAGATGGAAAGTCAAAAATTGAATTTCCTACCTCAACGCTTTTCAGGTTGAAGAAGTTGAAGGTGGAGTAGCTTTGCATATATGCCCCCGTAGTTTAACAGGATAAAACGGCCGTTTCCTAAACAGCTAATCCGTGTTCGAGTCACGGCGGGGGTATTTTCTTTCTTAACGTTGCGAACACATTTTTATAACCTAGTATTTTCAAACGGAACATTGAAGTAACAAGTAGTCGAGTGTAATTGATGTAACGTTTATTTTCACTTAATTTCTTAGTAGCAAGTTGTGTGGTGATTTGTCAAAAAAATCATTCACATGAAAAAGTCTTTATTAGGGTTGCTTTTATTAGTATGCTCTTTATCTCTTCAGGCCCAAGTTCGTATCACGGAAGTGATGTCGAGCGGCGGCACATCTGATTGGTTCGAATTGACGAATTACGGAAGCACAGCTATTGATATTACCGGTTGGAAGGTTGACGATAATTCGTTCAATTTTGCAACGTCTGTTTTGTTGAATGGAGTAACATCCATTGCTCCAAATGAGCGAATAATGTTTTGTGAAAACGCTAATGCTGCCTATGCGTCGACGTTCAGAACTTTCTGGGGTTTGGCTGCAGATGTGCAAGTAGGAACTTATACAGGCAGCGGAATTGGTCTTTCTTCTTCAGGTGATGGTGTCATTGTTTTTGACGCAAGTGGTATTGAAGTTTGGCGCGTAAGCTTCGGCGCAGCAACAGCAGGATCTTCTTTTTATTGGGGTTATGAAATTGCGGGGAATTTCGATCCCATGTATGTAGGTTCTGCCAATGTTGGATTGGTGAGTGTATTGGGAACAATTCAAAGTCAAGTAACTGTTAACAGTGCCGATGTCGCCATGAATGTTGCTTCTCCAAGAACATCTATTCAACCTGTCAATCCTGTTTTAGGTTGCATGGACGCAACGGCTTGCAATTACAACGAAACAGCCACAACGAGTGATAATTCATGTAATTACGGAACAGCTTATTATTTAGATTCTGATGAAGATGGCTTTGGGAATATAGATAGCGTATTAACGAGTTGTATTGCAATTCCAGGTTATTCAATCTTAAGCACAGATTGTAATGATAGCAATGCAAGTATTTCACCTGCAGCTTCTGAGAATTGTTTGAACTTATTAGATGACAATTGCGATGGATTGGTGAATGTTGGTTGTCCAATTGCAGAAGTGAGTATTGCTTCAGCATCTAATTTCATTCAAGTAAGTGAAAACGCAGGATTGGTTTCAATTCCTGTATCTGTTACTAACGCAAACGCATTACCCATCAATGTTCATTTTGAACTTTCTGTTTATTCCAATGCTACTGTCGGTTCTGATTTTACTTGGATAGATTCTTTAGTCATTGAGCCATTGACAAACGGAGTGGTGAATCATTCGATTTCCATTATTGATGATGCGGTGATAGAAAATGCGGAACGTGTTATTGTAAGAATTCTTTCTTCGAGTAATGGCGTTGTTCATGCTTCAAATAACTACCGAATCATTTTCGTAAAAGATAATGAGGTGAATAATATTCCTTCAACAAATGAATTGAATTTGAATTTGCTTTCAAGTTTTTCAAATGGAACGTCAGGAGTTAATTCTGCTGAAATCGTTGCCCATTGCAGATTAACACAACGCTTGTTCATTGCGAACAGCATTGCTGCAAAGATGGATATTGTAGACTTCGCCAATCCTGCTGCTCCGGTATTGATTTCATCTATTGATATGACTCCGTATGGTAACATTAACTCAATTGCAGTCCATGACGGAATTATTGCTGTCGCCATTGAGAATTCGAATGCACAAGAAAATGGAAAAATTGTGTTCTTCAATCCAGATGGTGTCTATGTAAATGAGGTAACCGCTGGTGCTATGCCTGACATGATTACATTTTCTAAAGATTACACGAAAGTGATAACCGCTAATGAAGGAGAGCCGAATTCTACTTATTCAGCTGATCCGGAAGGTTCGATTACTGTTGTAGACATTAGTGGAGGTATTGAGAATTTGACAAATGCAAATGCAACACAAATTTCGCTTACTCAATTTAACGGGCAAGAGGTAGCTCTTCGCGCTCAAGGAATAAGAATATTTTCTACTTCAGCAAGTGTAGCTCAAGATTTAGAACCAGAGTATGTGGCTGTTTCAGACGACAACATCAAGGCTTACATTACACTTCAAGAAAACAATGCTATTTTGGTTGTAGATCTTTTAACAAATACTATTGAATCAATCAAGGCACTTGGATTCGCAGATTACTCTGAAGGTTCTGGAAATTCGTTGGATGCTTCTGATCAGAGCGGTGCAATATTGAATACGTCTGGAATTCCTATTCGTGGAGTATACATGCCCGATGCAATTTCTTATTCAACCATCAATGGAAACGGATATGTATTCATGGCGAACGAAGGTGATTCACGTGAGTTTGGTTCTGTAGTAGATGCAAACAGAATTTCTTCTTCTACGTTTAACAACCTCGATCCTGCTGCATTCCCACAAGCGTCTATTTTAAGAAACAATAAGTTCTTAGGAAGACTAAGCGCATTGAAGTATTCAGGCGATACAGACGGAGATGGTGATTACGATGAACTTCATGTGATGGGCTCTCGTTCGTTCACCATTCGCAACGCAGCAACCAATGAATTGGTTTTCGATTCAAAAGATTTGTTTGAAAAAATTACTGCAAATTCAGCTTTAACCGCTGCTTTCTTCAACGCTTCAAATACCACTGGTGCTGCTGTTTCTAAGAATAGAAGTGACGATAAAGGCCCAGAGCCGGAAGGAGTAACCGTTGCTGAAATCGATGGAGTACACTACGCATTTATTGCATTGGAACGTGTAGGTGGATGCATGGTATTTAATGTTGAAAATCCGAATGCCCCTGTTTTCGTTACTTACGCGAATAACAGAACATTGAATGGAAGCGGACCTGATTTAGGTGCTGAAGGAATTATTTTCATTTCGGCGGAGGATTCTCCAAACGGACAGGCAATTGTTATTTTGGCGAATGAAGTGAGTAGCACGTTATCGATTTTTGCTGCGAATACTTGTGCTTCGCTTTCAGCAGTAGTTACTGCACCAACGAACACGTTAGCTTGCTCAGGAGAGTCGATTGAATTGTCAGCAACCGTGAATGCAAATGTGAGTTCACAATGGTTTAAAGATGGTCAGCCTTTTGGAATGATGAACACAGGATCTATTTCTGCGACTGAAAGTGGTGTTTACCATTTAGAGGTTTCAAACTCACTTCTTCAGTGTAATCATTCGTACAGCGATATCGTTGTAACCATTCATGCATTGCCAGTGCTAACAGTTCCTGCAGATGTTGCAGTTTGCGCGGGCAGTGAAATTCAATTGAGCGCACAAGGTGCCGAAAGCATTGTGTGGAATGGAAACCTTGCAAACGGTTCATTCATTACACCAACTGTTTCAGAAGTGTACACTGCTGTAGGGACGAATGAGTTTGGTTGCGAGTCTTCTCAAGAATGGAATGTAGAGTTAAACGAACTTCCTATGGTTATGGCTGGAGCTGATGTTACAGTTTGTGAAGGAGCATATGTTGAATTCAACGCAACAGGAGCGGTTGACTATGTTTGGAGCAATGGTGTAGCAAATACAGACGGAACGAGTCTTTTCAATTCAGAAGAAATTACTGTTACAGGAACCAATGCTTTCGGTTGTTCAGGTACTGACACGTTACAAATTACAGTTATACCAAATCAAAATTTCTATGAAGACATGGACATGGATGGATATGGTAATGCTTCGACTATAGTTATCACTTGCGTTCAGCAATTGGGTTACATTACCTCTGCTGGAGATTGCAACGACATGAATGCTGCTGTGAACGATGGAATGATGGAAGTATGTAACGATGTTGATGACAATTGTAACAATCTTGCTGATGAAGGTTTGGATTTTGCGAACTACTACTTCGACAATGATGGAGATGGATTCGGTAATTCAACTGATTTTATATTTTCTTGCGATCAGCCGAATGGCTATGTGCTTGCCTTTGGAGATTGCAACGATAACGGCTTTGGTGTTTATCCGGGTTCTCCTGAATTCTGTAACGGAGCCGATGACGACTGCGATGGAGCTGTTGACAACGGGTTGGTGTTCTTCAGTTATTACGCAGATGCAGACGGAGATACTTACGGTGACATAAACAACAGTGAAAGTTTTTGTTCTGATCCGGGTAACCCTTTCGTAACAAACGATACAGACTGCGATGATACGAATGCGGAAGTTAATCCAGGAGAGACTGAAATTTGGGAAAACGGAATTGACGACGATTGCAATCCGAGTACGAGTGATGTGAGCGTTGAAGAGTTAAGTGCAATGGACTTTAATGTATTCCCAAATCCGGTTCAAAATGTATTGTCAATAGCGAGTCAAGGAAATGACTTGGATGCCATCCATATTTACAATGCCGTTGGTACTTTAATTAGCACATTGAACCCAATGGGATCTGTTGCAACATTAGATATCTCTGATTGGTCTGCTGGTTATTACGTTGTTCGAATTGGACAAACAAGCAAGACAATTGTAAAGTTATAAATTGGTGATTATATCTTGAACAGCCCCTTTCGAGGGGCTGTTCTCATTTAACAATTTCCTTACACAAGTGCGAAGAGTTTGAGCAATTCGTAATATTCGATTAATATGAAATTTTCTTTGCAGTTATATTCTTGCATAAGATTATTTGGAAATGAGAACATTAAAATTTCTTGCAGTAATTAGTGCTGTTTTATTGGGTTTTAGAGGTTTCACTCAAGATGGCTTGGAAGGAATTGTTGTGGAGAAATTTTATGTCTCAACCGAAGCTGATAATTCAGGGAAACTATTCAGTGGAGACTTACCTGAGGGAAGCGTAACCTATAGAATTTACGTCGATTTAAAGCCTGGATTTAGATTTCAGGCGGCATACGGTACTCCAACACATCCTTTGATTATTGAATCTTCAGAGAAGTTTTTTAATCACATAGAAGACGGAAATATTCAGCCGAATATTATCCCTGAGCGGGCCTGTAAGAAGAACATAGCTTTATTAGATTCTTGGTTGTCGGTTGGGGCATGCGCCGAAGGTCATCTGGGAATTTTGAAAGAATCAGACGACACCATTTGCGACAAATTATTGACGTTTGAAAAGGGATATTTACTCAATGAAAAGAATATTATTCCCTTAAATGAAAAGGATGGAATGAAAAGAACTGATAATGTTCCGTTCCCTACATTTTATCAAATGGATTCGTTGGCCTTTGTACTCGGGTCTTCAACCCTTTCGAATAAATTGAAATTAACCAACGCTGCATGGGCTTGCCTAGGAAAGGGGTCTATGGGTGCGGATTCACTCTCTTCAAACTGTGTTCTTATTGCTCAATTGACAACTCATGGAAGTTTGAATTTTGAGTTAAATCTACTGATAGGTGCGCCAAATGGCACGTCTCAGAAATACGTTGCTAAGAATCCAGTGGGAGAAGAAGGTGAATGGATTCATCCTGCATTGATTTTCAATTCAGAAAACAAAAAAAATAATCTAAAGAAAAAATAAATCAAATGAAAAAAAGCTTACTACTTATTGCCACAGTATTTACTTCATTTATTGCCTTTTCACAAGTTGGCTTGGAAGGAATTGTGGTTGAGAAATTTTATGTTTCAGATGCTGCAGACAGCACCGATGCTGGTGATAATGGTGCCGTGTATCCCTTGCACGTTGGTTCTGTGACTTACAGGGTATACGCGAATTTATTGCCAGGATACAAGGTAATTCAGCTGTTTGGATCTCCTCAGCATACATTAAATGTTCATACTTCTACGGCTTTTTATAACGATCCGAATTACGGTTTCAAGGTTTATCAAGCAACTAGTGTAAACAACACAAAGAAGAATACCACTCTGATTGATTCTTACTTCACCATTGGTGGCGTAGCAAGTGGCCAATGCGGTGTTCTAAAAACAGAGGATACAGATGGAACAATCGGAAACAACCAAGGGATTTTAGCTAATAATGATGCTACGGCCGGATTGCCTTTAACAGGAATCAATGGCGTTGACGGATTAATGCCAGGTGCTCCGATCATTCCGAACGTCTTAGGAATAACCAATGAGTTAGATATTTTCGATCAATCTGTTGGAAACGACTTCACCACAAACGGTGCTGCTATTGCTGCATTAGGTGGAATGGAGGGAGTTACACCAAGCAATCATGTTTTATTAGGTCAATTTACTACGGATGGCATTTTTAGTTTCCGGTTGAATTTACAATTGTCAACTTTAATTGCTGGAGAGAGTCAAATTTTTGTCGCCGATTCTGCGCTAGCAGGCGAGTTCGTAGACACGACTTTAGTTTATACTTCTCTTCCTCCGGTAATTGATGCGGTTGAAGAAAACGGCGTTGCTTCAAATGTTGAATTTTCGGCTTACCCGAACCCGTGCGAAAATTCATTGACCTTAATTCAGTCAAACAATCAAGTTGATAAAGTGACCATGCAGGTGATAGATGTAACTGGTCGTGTAGTTATGAGCGATGTGTTTTGGAGTGCAAAACACACTTTAGACACAACGAATTTACCTGGTGGATTTTATACTGTGCTCCTTGAAAGAAAAGGGCAGACTCACTCGGTAAAATTCGTTAAGAAATAAAATTAGAAAGTTGTTGTCATGAAAAACTTCTTCGCGGTTCTTTTTCTTTTGATAGTTGCACAAGCAATGCATGCGCAAGGTGTCTTGCGTGGCAAGGTTACCGATGAGAAGGGTGAATCAATGTTTGGAGTTATTGTACGCGCAATTGAAAACGAAACAATTATTACTCAAACAGATTTCGAAGGGACTTTTACTTTGAAGTTTCCAGACAATAAACAATACACATTGAATTTTGTGATTGTGGGTTATCAGACTCTTGAAGAGAAAGTTTTATTGAAGGACAACAGTGTATTGTCAAAAGAATTTACCATTCTGAACACATCGAATATCATTAAAGGTATGGATGTGGTTGCGAAGCGGGTGAAGGCCAATGACGGTTACATGGAAAAGATGAAAATGAATTCTGCTACCACGCTAGATTTCATTTCAGCTGAAGTAATGAAGAAAACAGGAGATGCCAGTGTTGTAAACGCGATTGCTCGTGTTTCTGGTGTTTCTACGAATGGAGGTCTTATAACAGTGCGTGGTATTGGTGACCGATATGTGCGTACTACTCTAAACGGTTCGCGCATTCCAACATTGGATCCGTTAACCAACAATATCAAGCTCGATATTTTCCCCTCTAGTTTGGTAGATAACATTGTAATTACCAAAACCCAAAGTGCCGATTTACCGGGCGATTGGGCGGGGGCGTATATCTCGGTTGAAACCAAGGATTATCCGGATAAGTTAGCCTTGAATATTGAATCTCAATTCGGATACAATTCGCAAACGACGTTTAAGGATTTCATTACCTCGGACAGAAGTAATACCGATTGGTTAGGTTTTGATGGAGGTCTTCGCACACGAGATACAGACGATTTAATTGTTCCTGTCATTAATCCATCGATTTATCAGCAAATGGTTGCGTTGGGGTTGGGTGATTATTATTCTCAACTGGGAATACAAAATTGGCAAGATGGAAGTCCACAATCAGATACTTATTTCCGATTGGGATTGGTTCAGCTCGGATTACTGCCTGCGGCTTTAATCAATGATCCCACCGCAGTTCAAAATGCGAGTGACCAATACAACACAACTTACAAACCACAAGCACTGAGCGCGATTAATCCTAACGGAACTGATTATGGCAATGGCTTCAATAACAATTGGAATACTAAATGGAGAAGGGCACCCATCAATTTCTCACAAAGCTTTAGTGTAGGCGATCAAAAAATGTTATTTGGAAGGGAGTTTGGATTTATTTTCGGATTTAAATATGGTTCCGCAGTGCGTTTCGACCCAAATGGAATTTCGCAGCGTGTTGGAGATGAATCGCTGAATTTCCCCGTTGACAGGCAAGATTTTGCTGAAATTAGTAGAGAAACCAATTCAATTAGTGCATTAATAAACCTCGCTTATAAGCTTGACAAAAACAATAAGGTTTCGTTTTTGTTTATGCCGAATTTGATAGGGAACAATGACGTTGCGAGTTACGAAGAGGTTCCATTGGGTTTGCCAGATCAAGAGGCCCTTGTATCTAAGAATATCTTTTACGAGCAGAGGAAACAAATGATCTACCAGTATTCCTCGCAGCATTTCATTCCCTCATTGAAATTGAAGTTAGATTTAAATGCCTCTTATACTGACGGTAGCAGTGTTGCTCCAGACTTTAAAGCAACTCAATACATCCAATTTTTAAATTATTCTAATGTTGTAGGGTATCAATTTGCAACCAATGCAGGAGATGGAATTCGAAGGTATTATCGCTATTTAGATGAAAATGTTTTTGATGGAAGAATTGGGGCTGAAGTCCCTCTGAATTCAAAGGATAAAGGAGTCGTAAGAAAAATAAAATTTGGGGCAGCAACGCAGCGCAATTATCGCAAAATTGATAATGACGAATATCGTTTAGCTCATACTGGGGGTCCTGAAGATCCATTGTTAGACGGTGATTTAGACAATTATTTGAGTCCAGACAAGTTTGTTAATCAGAATGGAATTATTCAGTATTACTACGAACCTTTTGATTTTGAACGAAATCATAGTTTTGGAAACAGTAATGTAGAAGCTGCTTATGGACTAGTCGATTATGAAATCAATGAGTCTCTTAGATTTTCAGGCGGATTGAGAACTGAGCATACGGATATTTATACAGACGTAGATAAATTTGATGAAGAAGGATACGGATTCGACGATCCTCGAAGAGAGAACGTTGGTGGATTTGCTCGTGTAAATGCGGGTGTAATCAATCAATGGGATTTCCTGCCAAGTGGAAGTTTGATTTATAAAATTAAATCGAAAACAGAAACACAAAGTAATTTGCGTTTTAACTACAGTCGCTCGGTTGCAAGACCAAGCATACGTGAGTTAAGCGATGCGGCTATTTTCGACAATGAATTTCGAACGCTGATTTATGGAAATTCAGATTTGAAAATGTCGCGAATAGCCAATTATGATTTCAGAGGTGAAGTCTATTTCGCTAACGGAGATAACGTCTCAGCGAGTTTATTTTACAAGGACTTTCGCGACCACATTGAAATGGGATTTGGTAGTTCAGGTATAACTTGGGACAATATCGAACAGTCAACAGTTCGTGGTGTTGAGTTGGAGGGTAAGAAGCAAATTGGAAGGAATTTGGAATTTCGAGCAAATTTAACATTGGTTAAATCTGAAGCAGAGTTCATACGTAAGGACTTGCAGATAATTGATGGAAAAAAGGTGTATACAGTAATAGATACCCTGTATCGTCCGATGTTTGGACAAGCCCCATACCTGTTCAATTCTATCTTATCCTATTCTGCTGATTCATTAGGCTTAATAGCAACAGTAAGTTACAACGTACAAGGTTCGAGATTGGTTATTGCTGGTTCAGTTAAAGGAAGACCCGACGTTTATGAAACACCGCGTCACTTGGTTGATTTTAAATTAAGTAAAACCATTGGTAAGCATTATTCAGCGAGTATTACAGTAAGGGATATTTTAAACGCTCCTGTTCGCAGAGCATATGATCTTCCAACGGGTTATGTTGATTATGATCGATTTAGGTATGGTACTAATTTCTTGGTCAGCTTTGCCTACAAACTTTAATTTAAGATTGAGATGAAAAAACTCATAGCAACACTATTTATTTTATTCTCATTTGTGCACTACACTTTTGCGCAATTGGAAAAAGTGATAGTAGAGAAATATTATGTAAGCGATGCGAGCGATGCGACGGATGCGCTAGGAGGAGGAATTCCAGTGGGTTCGACAACATACAGAATTTATCTTGATCTGAAACCAGGAACAGTGTTAAAACGCATTTATGGCGATGTGAATCATCCGTTCTCAATTTCGAGCACAGAGGTGTTTTTTAATAATATTATTGATGGGCAAACTTTTGCGAAAGATTTTATTAAGGGAAGATATTTAGAAAATACTGTTGCATTGGATACTTGGTTAACCCTAGGCCAAACAGCCAAGCAGGGTATTAAATATTATTATGGAATATTGAAGGGCCAGGATACCGATGGCTCCTTTGTTGGCGGCATAAACAATGATGGAGGAAGCGCTGTTGTTGCTTCTGGTTTGTTAATCAATGAAGATCCTTCTTGTGGCATACCGTTAACTGTTGCAGATGGAATGGATACCTTGAATACGGCACCTACGAATTGGTATAATTCAGGAATACTAACTTTTGGCACAGGAGAGGATACAACGATGTTTGGACCGTTGATTCCTCAAAGTTCTTTTGAAAGTTCAATTTTTGAATTAAGTTGTTCCGGTGTTCAAGGAACAGTTCCCGACAGCAATCAGGTGATTATTGCTCAATTGACAACCTTAGGCGATTTGGCCTTCAACATTAATATTACTGTTGAAGAACTCATTAACGGTGCACCAACATTAGTGAATTATGTAGGGAAGGATTCTCTTTTAGGCGATAATGAAATTTACAATGCGTATTTGAATTATCCGTATTCATGCGGTTGCACAAACCCAAATTATTTAGAGTATAATTCATCATTCATATGTTTAGAGGAGGGTTCGTGTATTACACCGGTTGTTTTAGGATGTACTGATACCTTAGCATGCAACTATGATCCCCAGGCTAATCTGAATATTCAGGACTTGTGTTGCTACCCCGGTTCATGCGCGGGAAGGAATATCGAGGAGGTTTGTCCTTCTCTTATGGGAGAAGGATTTGATATAGTTCTTTATCCGAATCCAACTTCAGGTGACATCACGTTGAATATATTGGCCGGTTCTCCTAACAATTGGGCTTATGAAGTATACAATACCTATGGTTCAGTGAAATTATCTGGCTCGTTTAACTCAACTGATTTGAATGTGGTAATGCCTTTAAATCTTTCGTCTTTAGAACCAGGTATGTATCAATTAAAAGTTTCTAACGGGGAAACCAGTAAGCATAAATTATTTATTAAGCTATGAATAATAAATTAAATAGCCTTTTTAAAAGTTGGATTTTAGTTTTCGGGGTAATTCTAACGGTAGGCTGCAACGATAAAGTTGAGGAGCCTAAAATTATTGAAACGAGCACGGTTACAGATATTGATGGAAATGTCTACAAGACCGTGAAAATTGGAGATCAATGGTGGATGGCCGAAAACTTAGCAGTTACTCACTTTAACAACGGAAACAGTTTGGATTTTTATGCTTTAGATGCTGCTGATTCTCTTTGGGCAAATGCAGCGAATCCGAGTTATACTGTTATTAATGATTCTCTTTTCGGCTATCTCTACAACTTCAATGTAATTGAGAATACGCAAAACATTGCTCCCGATGGTTGGCATGTCCCTACAGATGAAGATTGGAAAATTTTAGAAAGAGAAATTGGAATGTCGGAAGAAGAATCTAATGCATTGGCTTGGAGAGGCACTAATGAGGCAGAGAAGTTAGTTGTGAAGTATTCACTAGGATGGCCGGAAGGTTATCCATTGTTTGGGACTGACGAGTATGAATTTGGTGCGAAGCCTGCCGGATGTAGGTTGTTTAACGGAGAAATGAATAGTCAAGGTAATTTAACTTTTTGGTGGACATCTTCAACAAGTGGTAATGAAGGTTGGTACCGTTATTTAGATGCGAATCAAACGAGAATTTTTAGACAACACACATACAAGGGATACGGCATGAGTATTCGTTGTGTAAAGAACAATTGATATGAAAAAATATTTTAGTGTTGCTTTGTTTTTATTGGCTTTCTTTTTTTGTTCAGAAGCCCAAACAAAATACTCATATGGTATTTATTACTCGCCAGCCTTAACGTCAAGAATAACAAGAACGAATGTCGATTTGGATTGGTTAAAGGCTGAATCGGACAGAATGGAAAAAGCCGATTTTGGTTATACGCTTGGAGTATATACAGAGCGTGAGATAAATAAGAGTTGGAGTGCGCGAGGAGGGATTGGATATTCTGTTTTTTCAGAAAAAATAGACTCTTTGAATTACTTGGGAATAGATAAGTATAAAAATGAATACCGATTTTTGGAGGTCCCTATTGTAGCTACACGCTTTTTCGGAAAGAGTGCATCGAATAGACCTTATTTTTCTTTTGGTTATTCTTTGAATTACTTCTTAAACAAGCAAACAACGTATTCATTGGTTGGATCTAATCGCGAAGAATCAACGGTTATCAAAGGAGATGAAAACCAAGTGAATCATGCTTTCCGTATTTCTTTTGGTTACGATTTCGTTTTAGATAAGAAGTGGAATTTTAGAGCGGAGTTATATTCAACACAATTTATTACTTCCTTAACACGAGGTGACTTAAAGCGATATCCTAATTCGCTTGGATTATCTATACAAGTAAGAAGAAAATAAATCGAAAAGACTCGATTTATATTTCATCGAAATTTTTGCGTTAAATCAATATGAAGTGGAGGTAACATACCAACAACTTTTGATTGGAAATCATTAACAAAATCGCAAAACAGTCTTCATTTTACAGGATTATTGAAAGGTCATCTTTGCACCACAAAATCTAAACTAATGAAAACTAAACAAACAATTCTGAAAGCTTTTGCCTCTGCCGCATTAGCAATTGGAGCTTTCGCAACAGCAGAAGCTCAAACAAATCTTGGTGCTTCATGCGGATGTCCAGCAGTTGGAACACGCCCAGAGGTTATCGTATCTTCATTACCGGGTTACACAGCAATTTCGGGTACTTACGGTGGTGAGTTAACGACCGGTGCAACATTCACTTGCGACAAGACTTACATCTTAGACAAAAAGATTTACATTCCAAGTGGTCAAGTATTATCAATTCAACCAGGAACTGTAATCAAAGGAGCTGCAAATGCTGTGCCTGCTGAAGCAACCGCATTGGTAATTGAACGTGGTGGTAAATTAAATGCTGCTGGAACAGAATCTTGTCCAATTGTATTCACAGCTTATGCAGATGCAATGGATGGAACTTATCCGGTTTACAACGTAGGTAAATGGGGTGGAATTGTAATTTTAGGTCGCGCGTCTAACAACCTAACTTTAGCTGCTAATGGACCATACGTTCCTGGCGGTGCAGGTAAATTGGCTGTTGCTAACGGATTGGGAACTATCGAAGGTTTTGCTACATCAAATACTCAAGATCAATATGGTGCTAATTTAACAGCAGGAGAAACCTTCAATGATGATGACAACTCAGGTGTGTTGAAATATGTATCTATCAGACACAGCGGTGCAATCTTGGCTGTTGGTGCTGAGATTAACGGATTGACTTTAGGATCTGTTGGTCGTGGTACAACTATCGAGCATATTGAAATTGTATCATGCGCCGATGATAACATCGAAGCTTTTGGCGGTACTGTAAATTTGAAGTATGTTTCTACCTTGTTCGGAAACGATGACATGTTCGATTTTGACCTTGGTTATAAAGGAAATGTTCAGTTTTTCTTTGGAATGAAGAATACAAGTAACAATGATTTAGGCACTCCTGCAAGTCCAGATAATGACAATGGAATTGAAGGTGATTCGGATGATAACGTTTCAAACAACCTTCCAAAATCACATCCTGTGTTATATAACTTCACAATCATTGGAAATGGAAAGAGCGCAGGTACCTCAGACAATAGAGGAATAGCTGGTGCCAATTTCAAGGATGGCGCTGAAGGTGAATTATACAATTCTATTTTTGCTAATTTTAAAAATGGAATTACTTTAAATAAAACACAGGCTGCAGGAAGAACTTTTGAGGCTTATCAAAACTGGACTAACGACGTAGCTCTTCAGGATGCTGATGCTACTGTTAATAGTTTGAAAATAAAGTGTAACACGTTCGTGCAAACAACGAATGGTTTGGTAACTAATGGTAGTAATATCGGTGGTAATGGTACTGCGGCAACAACATCTGAAAATGATCAATTTCTTACTACAGATTTAAATGAAGTGATTCCTGTAGGAACGGCAATTCCAGGATTCGATTATTCTTTTGCTATTAGCACAACGAATAGTGTTTCAGACAAGAACGATGTGACTCCAAACCCAGCATTGTCAGTTTCAGGTTGCCCAACAGTTCCTTACAATGGTTTCTTTGAAACTGCTAACTACCGTGGGGCATTCTCTTCTGTAAATGGTGAGAACTGGTTATCTAACTGGTCTTACTCTCAAGTTCTAAACTCAACTAGCGGTGTTCGCTCTTGCGCAACTGACTTGAATTTAGATGGAACTACAGACGTAAATGACTTCTTAATTTTCGCTCCGGCTTTCGGAACATCTTGTAACTAAAAAAAACAGAAAATTGGTCTCTGCATAGCCCCCGAATTGGTGGGCCTTGCGGGAGCCTTAACCAAAAAATTATGAAAGCAATAAAGTTTATTCTTGGAATGGGATTGATGTTGGCTGCATCGTCCGCTTTCTCTCAAGGCTTGCAAGGTATAGTCGTAGAGAAGTACTACCAAGCTAATGCTGCTGATGTTGCCAATGCAACCTCTAACGGAGCAGTTACACCTTTAACAGAAAACTCGGTTACTTACCGCGTATATGTTGACATGGCTGCTGGATATAAGTTTAACAGCTTATTCGGTAACGCAGCGCACAACTTAACGGTTAATACAACTACAGGGTTCTACAACGACCCATCTTATGGTACTTCTTTAAACCCAGGAACTATTTCTGGAGTTAACATCAGAAAGAATACCGCTATGATCGATTCATGGTTCACCACAGGTGGAGCGGCTGGATCTAAAGCAGGTGTTTTGAAGTCTGAAGATACAGATGGTACTGTTGGTCACGCAAATGCATTATTAGCCAACAACCCAGGTGGATGCTTCGGTCTTCCAATTATGGGCGGTACTGGCCAAGACGGTTTCTTACCAAGCTCAGGAACAACTTATATAGTTCCAAACGGTTTGGGTTTAGGAACAGCCTTGGATGTGTTGGATCAAACCGACGGTGGATCAATTTTAATTAGCAATG
>JBIKRF010000006.1:0-62732 GCA_044349305.1 Flavobacteriales bacterium | reverse complement strand
CTTGAGCGGAGCCTATTTCCCAAAGCAAGATCAGCTCATCGATAATCACACCTTTGTAGACCATCAGGTTCCAAATTGTTATAGCAACGAATTGTACAAAGGAGTGTTGTTTGAAAACGGAAAAGGAGTATTCAACGGAAAGGTTTATGTCCACGTCGATGCGCAGAAGACCAACGCCTACCAGAGCAACGCGAACATTATGATGAGCGACAACGCAAGCATGTTCACGAAGCCTGAATTGGAAATTTATGCCGATGATGTGAAGTGTAGTCACGGAAGTACCACCGGGCAATTCGATGAGGAAGCCTTGTTCTACTTGCGTGCAAGAGGACTGAGCGAAGAGTCTGCGAAACGACTTTTGGTTTCTGCATTTACTTCAGACGTGATGAATCGTATTTCCATTCCAAGTTGGAAAGAATACGTTCTTGCTACTCTTATTCAAAATGAAATCATAACCGAATAATCATTCGGTTTTAAAATATGGACAACTATACCCTTCAACATAAAATGAGCGAATTGAAAACTCAATTCCCAGCGTTGAATCAAACGGTATACGGACGTCCCCTTGTGTATTTAGATAACGCTGCTACCACGCAGAAGCCACAGCGCGTGATCGATTCCATTTCAGAATACTACTCGAAATGGAACGCGAACATTCACAGAGGTGCGCATTACTTGGCGAATGCTTCCACTGAAAAATTCGAAGCAACACGCAGTGCCTTAGCAGAAATGCTTCATGCTAATTTCCGTGAAGAAATTATTTTCACGCAAGGCAGCACAGACAGCGTGAACATGCTTTCAACCATTTTAGAAAATGAAGTGGAGGAAGGTGATGAGATCTGGGTAACAGAAATGGAGCACCACGCGAATTTCGTTCCGTGGCAAATGTTGGCTTTAAAGAAAAAAGCACTTTTCCGATACATACCCATGCTGCCTTCAGGTGAATGGGATTTAGCTTACGCAAAAAACGAGATAACAGATCGCGCGAAAATTGTTGCCTTCAACTGGGTTTCAAATGCGTTGGGTACTGTTAATCCGATTGAAGAATTGATAAGCCTTGCGAAGAACGCAGGCGCTTACGTAGTAATCGACGGTGCTCAAGCAGTAGCACACTTCGATGTAAATATTCAAACATTGAATTGCGATTTCTTCTTGTTCTCTGCGCACAAGATATACGGTCCAACGGGACTAGGTGTTTTGTGGGGAAGGAAAGAACTGCTGGAGAAACTTCCTCCGTATCGTTTCGGTGGAGAGATGATTCGCAAGGTTTCTGTTACAGGAACCACCTTCAACGACTTGCCATTCAAGTACGAAGCAGGAACTCCGAACATTGAAGCGGTGATTGCTTTCAACGAATCCATTTCATTCTGCAAAGAAGTTGGAAGAGCAGATATGCATAAGCATGAACTTCACTTGTTGAAATTGGCTACTGAAGAATTAAGAAAGATTGAAGGGTCAACGATTTACGCCGACCTTGAAAACAAAGTGGGTGTATTGAGTTTTAATGTGGAAGGAATTCATTCCGCCGATATTGGAACGTTGCTCGATCAGCAAGGTGTTGCTGTAAGAACGGGACATCATTGCACACAACCTCTTTGGGAAAAGCTTGGAACCACGGGGTCTGTACGAGCGTCTTTCGCTTGTTACAATACGGTTGAAGACGTTGAACTATTTATTGCTGCGCTGAACAAAAGCGTAAATATGTTGAGATAATGATAGAGCAAAAGCAACAAGAGATAATTGAGGAGTTTGCATTTTTCGAAGAGTGGATGCACAAGTACGAGCACATTATTGAGTTAGGAAAAGAAATGAAAGGCCTAACCGATGAAGAGAAAAAAGACGAGTTGCTTGTAGCAGGGTGTCAATCGAAAGTGTGGTTAAAAGCATCGCTTCAAGAAAATGGAACAGTGAATTTCGCGGCGGACAGCGACGCCATTATTACACGTGGACTGGTAGCCTTGGTTGTTTCTGTATTCGATCAAGAAACCCCACAAGATATATTAAACGCCAACATTCATTTCATGAATGACATTGGATTGGTATCGAACTTAAGTCAGACAAGAAGCAACGGTCTTGCAGCAATGGTGAAACAAATCTTGTTGTATGCGACCGTTTTTCAAGCACAACAAAACAGCAATTAATTATGGAGAAGGCCGCATTAACAGAAGCAATTATTGCCAAACTAAAAACCATTTTCGATCCTGAAATTCCGGTAGACATTTATGAATTGGGATTGATCTACGGGATTGACATTGCGGAAGACGCTGCTGTGAAAATAACCATGACCCTTACCTCGCCTTCTTGTCCAGTAGCTGAAACATTACCTCCTGAAGTAGAAGACAAAATCAAATCGGTTGAAGGCGTTTCAGATTGTAAAGTTGAAATTACCTGGGAGCCAACTTGGGATAAAAGCATGATGAGTCAAGAGGCTCAACTTGAGCTTGGATTTTTGTAAATGAAATAAGTTTTCAAAAACAGAGTTACCTTTGCGCACGTGCTAAAAAGACTCTCCATCATATTACCCTTATTGATCGCCTTGCTTTCTTTCAAAGTAAGTGCTTCCATATTGGTATTGACAGGAGGTCTCCTAAACACAGAAGCAGCGGCCACTGAAGCAAAAGAGAATTCCATTCATCACTATTCAGAGAGTGGAGCAAAAACTTCTTTCGAAGAATTCATTGAAGAGGAAGAAGAAGAGGAAGAAGATTCCGAATCTTCAGAACAATTTGAATTAAGATTACACAGATCAATTCTCAGCAATGAAAGTACTCATGCTCATTGCGAATCACGCGCTTTTAGGCGAAAACTCTTCATGTTATACCAGTCCTATAAAATAGATTGCTGCAAATTTTAAATGCCCTGCGCTCCGCGCGGAATCGATGTCAATAATAATTGACCACTCTCATTTAAAATTTCAAATCTTATTTTATGAAAACAAAATTCGTCCCTTCGGACGGGTGGAAAGGTCTTGTCGAAAACTGGAAAAGCGACTTACCGTCAGGATTTATCGTTGCATTATTGGCTCTACCGCTCTCATTAGGTATTGCTGCTGCTTCTGATTTTCCGCCCATATTCGGACTTGTAACTGCCATGATTGGCGGTGTTGTTGTGAGCTTCTTAGCGGGCTCTGTTTTAACAATCAAAGGTCCTGCTGCCGGACTTATTGTAATAGTTGCAGGAGCCGTTGGTGAGTTCGCTTTGGGCGCACCAAGTGGTTCAAGCACAGCAGATGCAACGGCCTACGGGTGGCATCTTGCGCTAGGTGCCGTTGTTGTAGCAGGAATTATTCAAGTCATTTTCGGTTTATTGAAGTTCGGTTCGTTCAGCGACTTCTTTCCGTTATCCGCTGTACACGGTATGCTCGCTGCCATTGGTATTATTATCATGAGCAAGCAGTTGCACGTTTTGGTTGGAATGAATCCCGTTACTGAATCGGGAAAACCCATGGTAGAACCTTTGGAACTCCTTGGTGAATTGAAAAACACGTTTGCAAATTTCTTCGAACACAAGGAAGTGGTAATCATTGGACTTATAAGTCTTGTTATTGTATTTGCTTGGCCCTTGCTGAAATTTCAAGCATTGAAAAAAGTGCCAGCAGCATTAGTCGTTCTTGTAGTTGCCATTCCACTTGGTAAAGCGTTTCACTTGCATAACGCAAACGGATTTGCACCACTTTTAGAATTCAAAAAAGGGTTGTTCGATATTCTCGGTGTTAACGTAAGTTTTGCAGGAATGTCCATGGTTGGGACCTTCATTAAGTATGTTGTAATGTTCGCTTTAGTTGGAAGTCTGGAAGCTCTTCTAACAGTGAAAGCAACAGATATGCTGGATCCTTTCCGTCGGAAATCCAATGCAAACAAAGACTTGATTGCCGTCGGTGTCGGAAATATTATCGCCGGAATATTAGGCGGATTACCTATGATCAGTGAAGTTGCACGTTCCTCTTCGAATGTGAGCAACGGAGCGAAAACTCGCTGGGCAAACTTCTTTCACGGTTTAGTAATCTTAATTTTTTCAATCTTTGCTGTATCCTTCAGTAACATGATTCCCAAGGCTGCATTGGCTGCATTACTAATTGGTGTAGGAATTAAGCTTGCTCATCCGCGCGAATTCATTCATATGTTTCAAATTGGAAAAGAGCAACTTTTGGTATTCATCGTAACCATTGTATTCACTTTAGTTGAAGATTTACTGGTGGGTATTGCTGCAGGTATTCTTACTAAAATGATTGTGCTTTTAGTGAACGGTGCTTCTCTCTCTTCACTCTTCAAGGCACAAGCCGAAGTTGCATTTATTGAAGATAAATACGAAGTGCGACTGAGTCGGGCCGCCGTGTTTACCAACTTCATAGCGATCAAGCATAAATTGGAAGCTATTCCAGCTGAATCGCAAATCACAATATTCTTCGAAAACAGCCGTGTTATTGATCACTCGGTTATGGAGCAATTGCATCTCTTCAAAATGGATTACGAAAAAGAAGGGGGCGTTGTGGTGCTTGAAGGACTTGATGACCACAAAGCGTTTTCCAAGCATCATTTAGCGGGAAGAAAACAAAAAAAATACAAGCCATGAACCATTCCAAAGATTCGAGTTCTTCATTTCATGAAGAGCACGTGCTTCATGAGCTAGCACATTACTTGCCTGCTCAGGCGCCTTTAAAAGATTTCATTCATCACAATACACTTCATGCTTTTCAGCACGATAAGTTCTTCGATGGAATTCTTTCAGCGAAAACGATTTTCGGATATAAAACCTTGCTCTCTCCAAAGGAGTACAAGAAATTTTATTTGGAAGGAAAAATCTCCGATGAAAAACTATTGACTTCCATTCAAAAACATTTTCCAAATGAAAATGCAAATGATAAATTAAAGGAAATTTTAACGAAAGATTTTCAACCCGATTTAACGCCTCGTGTTGGTGCCGTTCGCAATGTTTGGAAAAATCACTACCACTTCGATGTGGGTGCGCTAGTGCATCACATTGTATTCCGAATTACATGCAACTACCTCGATCAAGGAATAGCCCTTTGGCAATTTCCTTCGAAAGAAAAAGGATTGCTCAATGCCGTGCGTGATTTAGATAAGCACACCGCTGTGAGTCTTTTCAGATCAAAAAAAGGGCGAGAGATTTTTCACGATACTTCATTGGGACTTACTGACTTGTTAAAACTAGTTGTAGGTCCGAAAGAAGAGTTGTACAGCTCCTATCTGTTTGATTTATGCTTTGCACATCCGGGATGGTCTGGCATGGTCGCAACCATTGAGCAGCAGCCCGCTTCGCTACTCGACAAAAAGGAAATCACATTGCGCGATTTTATTCACCTTGAATTGTGTTTTGAAATTGATGCCGCCTACAAACAATTTGGAGAAAATTGGAAATCGCTTGGCGCCTTTGCAGACAAGGTAAATCCGTACTTCGAAAAACCCCAAGTTTCCGAAGTTGATCTCGTTCAACGTGTTTGGCAAGAGGCGTTTGAATGGACTTATTACGACACCGTTCTTTTCGGATTGCAGAAAAGAAAGAAAAAACCGAATGAACATTCGGCCAAGACTTTTCAAGCTGTCTTTTGTATCGACGATCGGGAAGGTTCCATTCGGAGATATGTTGAATTGCTCGACCCGCAATGCGAAACACTCGGTATGCCGGGATTTTTTGGTGTGGAATTCTATTTCCAACCGCAAGGTGGAAAGTTCCATGAAAAAGTTTGTCCAGCCCCTGTAACTCCGAAACACCTCATTCGTGAAGAAGATGCCACGCGCAAAACAAACAAAGAGGTGCAGTTCAATAAAAATTCCCATTACAACATTATAGGCTGGGCCCTCTCCATTGTCTACGGTTTTTGGTCTGCGCTTAAATTAATGTCGAACATCTTCAGACCCGGTATTTCTCCTGCAACCTCTCTCTCTTTCCGTCACATGGAAAAAGAATCGACGTTAACAGTAGAACACACACACGAGCATGACGGAGATCTTCAAGTGGGATTCACTATTGAAGAAATGGCGAATCGTGTTGAAGCTTCTCTTCGTTCGATTGGTCTGGTGAAAAACTTCGCTCCTATTGTTTATTTCATAGGGCATGGTTCAAGCAGTGTGAACAATCCGCACTATGCCGCTTACGATTGTGGCGCTTGCTCTGGAAGAGCTGGATCTGCAAACGCCCGCGTTTTCGCATCCATGGCAAACAATCCGAAGGTGCGCAGACTGCTTCAAGAAAGAGGAATTGACATTCCGCCATTCTCACAATTCATAGGAGGACTGCGAGATACCACTAGAGATCAGACTGTTTTCTACGACGGAGAAAATCTTTCAGAAGAAAACAAAAAGCTGCATCAGAAAAACAAGGGGACCTTTAGACACGCGTCTGACTTAAATGCAAAAGAACGTTCGCGTAGATTTGAAACAGTGAACACGAATTTGACGCCATGGCAAATTCACAAACGTGTCATGCGTCGCTCTGTTTCAATATTCGAACCTCGTCCGGAATTAAATCATGCCACCAATGCGCTTTGCATCGTTGGAACAAGACAACTTACGAAGCACTTGTTCCTGGATAGACGCTCGTTCTTAAATTCATATGACTCTGCCATTGATCCAGATGGTAAGTATCTATTAGGAATTCTAAAAGCTGCAGCTCCAGTATGTGGGGGTATTAATTTGGAATACTACTTCTCACGCACCGATAATTACAAATTGGGAGCTGGTACCAAACTTCCACATAACGTAATGGGCCTTATTGGCGTTGCGAATGGCGTAGATGGAGATCTTCGTCCAGGACTTCCGAGTCAGATGATTGAAGTGCATGATCCCGTGCGTTTGTTGCTCGTTGTTGAACAAGTGCCAAGTGTAATTTTAAAAACCATTCAAACAGATACGAACACCTACGAATGGTTTAAAAACGAATGGGTGCATTTAGTAAGTGTCCATCCGGAAACAGCGGAAATTCAAGTTTTTCAAAACGAGGCTTTCGTACTCTATACCCCGAACACTACTTCACTTCCAGAAGCGTCAAGCATGGAGAGACTGGTTGAAGCACATACAGAAAACATTCCTGTTCACCTTTTAAATAATGCTTATGAAAACTGAATTGGAATTCTACATGCAGTTCTTTCTTTGGTTGCCTTTAACGAGTTATATCCTTAGTTTAATTCCAGGCAAGCATCATGAAAAGACCATTTCGTGGGGAACCTTTACTTCTGTCCTGTTACACCTCACATTCGCCATTGTATTTTTAATAATTTGGGGAATCGATGGTTTCGAAAATCTTTCACATCGCGAATGGGTTCTATATCAAACAGACGGATACATATTCTACATCGACTTCTTCTTCGATAGAACTACCGCTACTTTCCTGATTATGGGATCCTTCCTCACTTCACTTGTTACAGTATACAGCCGCTATTATTTGCACAGAGAAAGTGGTTACAAACGCTTCTTCAATACGTTGCTTCTTTTCTTCTTTGGTTACAACCTTGTAATCTTCTCCGGAAATTTAGAAACGCTATTCACGGGTTGGGAAGTACTTGGAATTTCTTCCTTCTTACTTATTGCATTTTATCGCGACAGATATCTTCCTGTAAAAAACGCGTTGAAAGTTTTTTCCATATACCGCCTTGGCGATATCGGAATTATTCTCGCTATGTGGTTAAGTCATCATATGTTTCATGAGAACTCTGCCTTCATCGATTGGTCTTCAGATCACTTGCAGCACTTGCTTCATGAACACGAGTCAACTGCAATCATTCTATCTGTTTTCTTAGTCATTGCTGCTGCAGCAAAATCAGCGCAGCTTCCTTTCAGTTCATGGTTACCCAGAGCAATGGAAGGTCCAACACCATCGAGTGCGATTTTCTACGGATCGCTTTCTGTACACATGGGCGCATTTATTTTGATTCGAACCTATGACATCTGGGGCCATTTGCTGAGTATTAAAATTCTAATTATCATACTCGGTCTAGCTACTTGCTTCGTCGCAACGGGTATTGCGCGTGTTCAAACTTCGGTGAAGAGCCAAATTGCTTATTCTTCCGTTGCGCAAATCGGAATTATTTTCTGTGAAATTGCACTCGGTTGGAATACGCTAGCGCTAATTCACATTGCTGGAAATGCATTCTTAAGAAGTTACCAATTGCTCACTTCTCCTTCAGTGGTTACCTACCTCATGAAAGATATGTTCTATAATTTCAATCCGAAAAAGAACAATATTGAAGGAAAAGTTTCTAAAAAATTAGAGTACACTTTTTATATTTTAGGAACGCGTGAATTTACCATTAACATGTTCCTGTATTCCTACTTATGGAATCCAATGAAATGGGTTGGAAAACGTATTCCGCTAAAAAGTAAAAGTCTTCTAGCCATTACAACTTTGTTGTTTATAGCCGGAGTTGTTTTACTTGTTGGGACTGATCTAAGCGAAAGCACACGGCATATCATTTCAATGATTCTAGGTATTATTGGACTCGTTTCTGTATTCGCTGCTTTCACTGAAAGAGAAAACACTTTGCGCAGTTGGTTGCTTGTTTGCAGTAATCACTTCTGGGTAGCATTAGCGGTTACTTTCAATGAGCACTACAGTTGGGAACACAACATCATTTACCTAAGTGGAGTTGTTGTGGCAATGGCCATTGGGTATATGCTGCTAAACGGAATAAAAAAGAAAGAAGGCAAACTCGACTTGAATAATTTCTATGGACTTGGCTATGACTATTCAAAAAGAGCATTTGCATTCTTACTCTGCGCATTAGCTGTTTCTGGGTTTCCCATTACTCCAACTTTCATCGGAGAAGATTTAATTTTCTCACACATTCATGAAGAGCAAATTGCACTTTCACTTATCGTTTCAATAAGTTTAATAATCGATGGATTAGCTTTGGTTCGAATTTATGCGCGAACATTTATGGGTCCACATTACAAAAAGAATCACGAAGTAGCAGATCGCGCATCTTAAATAGTTAGATATGAAAAAAACACTTTTGCTAACGCTCGTTATTTTAATTTCGAGCTTGCTCTTGGCGCAATCTCCTTTGCGCAATACAAAAACTAATAACAACGGTTGGTTCATGTATTTTGGAGATCATAAATTTTCTGAACACTGGGGAATTCATTTGGAAGCCCAATTCAGAAGAAATGAAATCATTGCTAAACCTCAACAATTGCTTTTGAGAACGGGTATCAACTATCACTTCGCTCCGAATGCTTTTGCGACTGTTGGATACTGTTATGTTAACACTTCAGCCTATGGTGTCTTCCCGGCAAAAACTGCATTTCCCGAAAACAGATTTTGGGAACAGCTGCAGGTGAAATCGCAAGCTGGACGAATTGAAATGATTACGCGTTTGCGATTAGAACAACGCTTCCCAAAACTTCCTGTTGAACAGTCAACAGGAGAATACGCGCCGGGCGACGATGTGTATACAAACCGCGCTCGTGTTCTTGTGCGTCTATCTGTTCCATTTAAAGGAAAAACAATTGAAGACAAATCGTTGTATTTCTCTTGTTACGATGAGGCCTTCGTAAACTTTGGGGAAAACGTTCAAGCAAACATTTTTGATCAAAACCGCGCCTACGCTGCAATCGGTTACAAGTTTCCAAAATGGGGAAAACTTGAAATCGGATACATGAATCAACTCGTTGTAAAGTCAGACGGAGTGAAAGTTGAAAACAACCACACGCTTCAAGTTGGATTTATTTCGAATATCGATTTCAGAAAGAAACATTCTTAAGAAAGATACTTTATAAGATGCTTCGCAAGATTCTGATGAAAGGTACTCTGTAAGATGCTTCGCAAGATTCTGATGAAAGAAACTTCGTTAGTGTAACCCTAGCCGAAGGCTCCTTGCGAAGCATCTTGTGTAACATCTTGTGCAACATCTTGCGAAGCATCTTACATTTGCCTCATGACCAGCACGAATTTTTTTCAGAAACGAATAATGGGAATTACACTTTTGCTATCCCTCGTTTCGTGTGCAACGGATCAAGAAAAAGCACGCGACTACAACAACAAAATAACGGTGGAATTAGAAACGTGTGGTGTCGCTATTTTTCAGTTGGAAGAACAATTGGGTCAGCCGCAAAATCTAACTGAATTTTATTCAAAAGCGGAAACCACGTTGAACAGTGCTAAAGAAAATTTGAATGAAATTGGAAACTTCAAAGAAGACACGCTTCTTGTTAATCCCGCTATTCGAACAGTAGAAAAATTTCAGGAAATCCTTTCAACGTATTACAAGCCACTTTGCAATTTGCACCAACTTCCGCAAGAGCAAATATCTTTCGCAACCACCGATAGCTGCAGGGTTCTGCGAATGTTCATTCAGAACGAATCGGTCTACACTCAACAAGATTTCGAAAATGCGCAACAGTCTTTTGCCGACAAGTACAAACTTGATTTAACGGAGTAAAGCAAGATGTTTTACAAGGCGCTTCGCAAGGTCGTCTTCGACGAAGTCGACCTTCTGTAAGACCTTTGGCAGAACCTTCCAAGGACTTTTTTCAACCCTTCATTTCAGAGAAAATTCTACCCAGAATGATAGTCAACTTTTCTTCTGAAACGAGCGTTTGAAAAACTGGGCTTTTACCTTTCTCCTTTTCAACTCGAATCCCATTCTCATAAGGCTCAATTGCTAAAATCGTTTTGAAGGTCCATGTATTGTTCCGAACCAGCCCGTCGAAAATAAGTCGCTGGTTGGTGACATACAAAACGCCTATGTCCAATTCTGTCATTTCATCGGTAGTAATTCGCTGCACCGCCATCCTTCCCGCTCGGAAAGAAACACCCTTCATAATTTTAAATCTCAATGCTGGACCACCGTATGAAAATCCATGTGTTACAGTTCTTAGTTCGTGCCACGACACGTTCGTCTTATAATAGCAAACTTCATCCTTCTTCAAATTTATCGCTACCTCTATAGGCACTAAAAGGGCATTCTCTAAATTCCAATTTTCCTTATAATCGTCTATGATTTTTTGTGATTCTTCCTGAAAGGAATAATTAACTCCTAAACTTGAGCACTTCGAATAAAATTCTTCTAACTCCCCTGGACCTATTCTTTTGTCTTCAATAATATCTTTAATCAACTTATTAGCAAAATCTGTAATCCGCTTTCCAACTAGAGTCGAAAGAGTTTCGCTTTTTAAAGCAAAGGCCTCTTTAAGTTTTGCAAGAATTGCTTGCTCTTCATCTGACAACAATTCATCTTCAATAAACTTCGCATAGAGCTCATCAAATACTTTCAATCCGGAACTTGTATAGATCTTTTCTTTTTCTTCATTCGTTATACAAAGCAGGGCAGCGAGGTGCTCGAGCTCTTCAACTTCAGAAGCTGCCATCTCAGAGTCTGAAAGGAAGAAACCAATTGCTAAAACAAAACAATTCCGCAATTCTTCATTAAACTCTTTCTTCCAATCTTCAATCTTATACTTCTCGCAAATCGACAAAACGTGTTCTTTCGAAACCCCTAAAATGCCTTGTTCAGCAAGAAGATTGTTGAATTCAATAAAGGCATTCAAGGAATTCTTTGACCCTGAAATTCGCTGCCAAAAACTTGCTTCAACCAATGGTTTTTTCTCGAATAATTTCATGAGAACTAAGATAGTCTAAAGTTATGCTGACGAATAAACAGCATATAACTTATAGGAATTTGGCATAAACATGAGGTGCCAAGTGGTTTTTCCTTTGGCTCAAAATTATTTGAGTCATGAAAACCAAAAAAACAATTCTCTCCCTCTCTCTTTTACTCGCGCTCTATTCGTGCGACAAAGAGAACCCCATTCCCAACATTCATTGTCGCGTTGTTGAGCAAGGCTCCAACGTGCCTATTCCCTTCGCGCAGGTGCAATGGTACGAGCTTGAAGGATTCGGAAGTACAATTAGCTACGTGCCTTCCTTCATCTCCATTGCAAATGAAAACGGTGAATTCGAAATCCCGAAAGATGCAACCGTCGATATCGCAAAAGCCGTTGCAAATTCCTCGGATCAATATTCCGAATTCGGATTCACAGACGTTCCCTTCCATGCAGGAAGTCCTTCAATGTCTATCCCAGTTTCGTGCAAAGCATCACTACACATTCAACTTATTGACGATGCGAACACACAACAAAACATAGTTGGCGCCTCATTCGAAGTGAATAACGGATTTCGCGGAATAACACAAGAGGCAGATTTAGCAGGACCTGGAGCTGAATGCTTTTTTGAAATACCCGCACATTTCCCTATAGAATTTGAAATAAAAAAGCACTACGCTTCAGGGAATTATTCTTCTGAATGGATAACCCTAGAACCTCTACAATCCAATGAAATCAGTACTTACACCTTATACTACTAAACCCATGAAAAAAATCTCTACCCTCCTTTTTTGCTTTTGCTCGCTAATCACTTTCGCGCAGAGCACCTACACGCCGGTTGTAAAATCAACAGCGTTCAGTCAAGGCCTATCTAAAAACAACTCCCTTGTTTTTTCAAAAGGTCAAGCCGCAAAAGATGCGTTCTTGCTTCTTTGTGGAAAGGATTCGAATCACCTATTCTTTCCAGATTATAGAAATCACATTGGAGATCTTCCCAACGAAAAAAACACCACACACCTCGAATTATGGGATGTACAGTTCATTCGAGAGTCGAACAACACTAGCGATACCAGCCAATTCATTCTTTGCAATTCAGAGTTATTGAGTCCTGGTGCTCATGTTTTCAACGTCAACAACATGATTCACTCCAACTACTATTCGGCCTCAACAGTTCAGTCGATCAGCTTCGATGGAGGAACAACCTGGAACTCTCTCGTGAACAATTCCATTTCAACGGTAATTCCTTCCAACACCAATTGGTTATTTGTTGCTGTGAAATATTCCGTGAATGGCTCCAAAAAAAAAACAGGAATCAAATTTCAAGTCGAAACAAAAAGCCTACTCACTCCGGATACAGCACCTTGGCAAACAAGCAACTCCTTTGAACTTGATACTCTTCTCGGAACAAAACTCATTAAAGGGAATGCCTATGCACTTCTGAGCACAGACGGTGTCTTCGATAAGCCATTTGTGTTTGTTGAAGGAATTGACTTTGGTAATGATCACAGCACTACAAGAAACGGAACCTTCGGTTGGAATGCTTTCTCTTCTGGTTCTGCTGCAGGACAATACGCCATGTTGCAGTTGATGCCCTATTGGATTGATACACTTCAACAGCATGGATATGATCTTGTACTCATTGATTTTTATGATGGTGCGAGAGACATCAAAGAAAATGCAGCACTCGTTGAAAAGGTTATTAATCTGTGTAACGCTTACAAAAGCACCAATGAAAGTCTCGTTGTGGCTGGCGCTAGCATGGGGGGTCTTATCTCACGTTATGCCCTTCGCAATATGGAAATTCAAAACAAATCACATTGCACTCGTCTATACATAAGTCTCGATGCGCCTCATTTAGGGGCTTACATTCCCCTAAGTCTTCAAGCAGCCATATACTTTATGGCTCCACACAGTTCAGAAGCCCAAAACTTCGTTTACGATAAACTTCAGCGACCGGCTGCGCAACAATTACTTTTCTATCAATGGGGTGCTCCAAATTCACTTCAACCCACAAATTTTCTGAGCTTTCAATCTGAACTTCATCAAATGGGTCTTCCTAGAAATTGTAGAAATATCGCCATTGCAAACGGGAATAAAAATGGGGTTGGTCTACTATCAAATAATTCAGAGCCCTTACTCACCGAATCATGTAATGCAACCAACGTTGTGTCAGGAGATGAATTTAGATTAAAACTTTTTCCGCTTCCAGGATCAAATGAATACATCGAAAACACGGGCACACACAGAGTTATTGCCGATCTTAAATTATCAGAAGTAGACACAGATTTCTTTGGCGTTTCAATAACACAATATAGCTCAAAGCCAATGATTTCATTGAGCGCTAAACCCTATGACTATTCCTGCGGTGGATACTCTTCTTCCATAAAAGAATTCGTAGATGCCATTAATGAAACGGCAAGTTTCAATAATGCTTGCGGTACAATCAATTCAGATCAATTCGAACTTTACCACAACTTCGTTCCTACTACCAGCGCACTACAGTGCAGTAATAACAATCCTTTCACAGCAATAAATGCAGACGAAGTTCCATTTGATAATTGGTATGCGCCTTCTGGAAACAACCAGCCACATTCCGGAATTAATTACGGAAATCTCGCTTTTATTGCAGAAGAAGTCTTCGCAGATGAGCTACCGAATGGACATTCGGTTTTTAGAATGAATCTGGAAAATGGATCAAACTTCAACTTTGGAAAATCAGGATTGCAAGTACTTCCATCTGCTATTATTGAAAACAATTCATCAGTAAGTATTGGCGCGCTCGGCGAAAGTAATTCTTCATTAAACAGTATTGTATTTCCTGGAGATGATATCAATATTGAAACAGGTATCGATTGCGGAATTGGGAGCATTGACATTCAAGATGGCGGGAGTCTTCGTATTGGCGATGCAACGGGTACCGTGAATGCTAAGCTGCTTGTTCAAGAAACCACAACCATTAACCTTCAAAACAATGGATTGTTAATCGTACAACCGAATGGACAACTCATATTGGAAAGCAATTCAACATTGAATATGCTTGGAGGCACACTTCAAATCGAAGGAAAACTTGTACTCCTTCCAGGAGCTAAAATTGTTTTTTCATCGGGCGATTTCATCATAAACCACTCCAACGCGTCACTTGAATTCCGAGGTGGACAGCTTGAACTAAACGAACATTCCGCGCTCACAGTGCAAGCTCATCTCGGTGCGTTCGATATTTATTCTTATTGGAATGAAACAGATATCATCTTCAAGTCTGGAAGTGAAATGGAAATAATAGGAAACCAATCTGAAAATACCATTCTGCGTATTCATGAAGGGGCTATGCTCAATGAAGCTGGAAATGCGAATTACATTAGATTCGAAAACGGAAAAATTGAAATTCACGAAAGCGCAACGCTCCTTTCTTATCAGCGAACCTTATTCAAAAACATAGAAATTATCGGTTCTGAAAATGCACGCTGTCAAGTCGACTACAATAGTCTTTCCTTCCTAAATTCTTATTCCAACAACTGCAGAATTAACAGCAACTATGGAAAACTATCCGCAAAAAATTCCGAGTTCGTAAACAACAACCCAATCAGCGTTCGATACGGAAACTACAATTTCGAAGAGTGTATGTTCCATTCATCTCATCTGTTCTCCGAACATTTGAAATCGCTGAGTAAAATCAAAAATTCAATTTTCGAAAACAACAACGTTGCCCTTTCAGATTACAGTCTTATTGAAATCGGTATAACCTCTTGCACCTTCAACAATAACTCCATCGCGACTCAAAAGAAAGGAGGTGTATTCACTGTTCGATGCTCTGAATTCTCGCATAATGGGACAGCTATGGAAATAGGAAAAGGATGTGTGTTGAATATGTCTTCCAGCAGTGCGGGCGGATACAATGTTTTTGAATTGAATGATGAGCACGTTCATTTCTACCACAGCTCAACGCCCTTGTTAAACAAAGGATTCAACGCCTTCAGTGGCGCCAGCGATTGCAATCTATGCGGAACTATTGCAACCATTACCTCTATCAATTGCGCGCCTGTTTCTTTAGCTAGTTCACAGAACGAATGGTTACCCATTGCATCCGGAAGCTCCGGTATTGCGCTGTTCACATCAAACCTTTGCGCCAACGGTAACGCATCTGTTATTGGACTCGGTCCTTCTGTTGCGGTGTCTACTCAATGTCCTTCAGTGATCGGGACACTCAGTCCGACAAAATCAATAGCGCAAGGAAATGGTCAACAAAAAACGCTCACCGATCTACCTTTAATTTCCACCACTGAATACGGACAGCTTCCTATTGATTCAGCGCTATCATTAGCTGCAACTTTGGCCTATGCAACAGACAGTTTGTTCGAAGGAAAACGTTCTATAAAACTCTTTCATGAAATTCTCACATCGCCATTGGATCGAAGCAACAGCGAGATTCGTTCGCTTTCAAATTGGGGAATAGGTATGATGAAAAAAATGATTGAAGAGCTCGTTCTTCGCGGAGAAGTAATTCCAGAAAACAATTTAGAATCGTTCGAATTATCCGTTCAACAGTATGTCAATGCGCTGAACGCCCTCACCGATAGCACAGTGAGTGACTCTTCATTTCATTCACAATTCTGGATAGAACTTTCCAAAGCACAGCTCTTTCGTTCACTCGGAAACTCAAGTATGTGTCATGCAATTCTAGACCAGCTGAACACATGCAATATCGAAGGGGAAGAATTGGAAGAACTCCTTTATTGGAAAGCACTCACAGCTCATGAATTGAATAACACCCCTGCGTTAGCCTCAGTCGTTAGTGATTCAATATTCACGGGTC
Source organism: Flavobacteriales bacterium (assembly GCA_044349305.1). Classification (GTDB taxonomy): domain Bacteria; phylum Bacteroidota; class Bacteroidia; order Flavobacteriales_D; family Sanyastnellaceae; genus CAIZGX01. Next base: position 46,364 of record JBIKRF010000006.1, on the reverse strand, counting down.
TAAGTAATTCCAATTTTCCATTTGGAATTGAAATTCTTGGCCCACAAGACGTGCTCTTTTTCACCTGTTTTTCCGGAGGAAAAAGTTTGAATTCACATTCCGAAAAAATATTTCCTTCCTTAAATACCGGTAAATTCAAATTGAAGCTCGACAAGATAAACCAAACTGTAAAATGGAAAATTGTTTCTTCTTCAGGTAGCATTATAGAAGAAGGTCTTAAACAAGAATGCTCGGAAATATTATTTGACTTGACCTTACCCAGCGGCATTTATTTCCTTAACTACCAGTTGGAAGAAGGGCAGATAAAAACCGAAAAATTTATACTTCAGAATTAACTAGAGGTGCATGAGAATATAAACTCCCGCGCCACTTAAAAAACCCAGTAGGGCCCAAAGTGAAATGTTTTTCAGATACCATGTGAACGACATCTTCTCTAGCCCCATTGCAGCAACACCTGCGGCAGATCCTATGATTAGCATACTGCCGCCGGTGCCTGCAGTGTAGGCCAAGAAATGCCAGAACGTTCCGTCTTGAACAAAGTGCGAAGCCCACACATCAGCAGTGCCTGCTGCTTCAACCGGATACATTCCAATGCTTGCAGCTACCAAAGGAACATTGTCTACAATAGCCGAAAGGACACCAATCGCAATGTTTATTGCGTAGGTATTGTTTAATTGTTCCTTCAACCAAAAAGAGAGCTGTGTTAGATGTCCAGCTTCTTGCAATGCGCTCACTGAAAGTAAAATTCCCAAGAAGAAAAGAACGGAAGGCATATCAATTTTTCGCAATGCACTCAACGCCGAATATTTCACTTTATCGGAATCCATTTTTCTTCCGTTCATAAGGTCTGTAACTAACCAAATAACACCCACAGAAATCATCATACCCATGAAGGGTGGAAGATGTGTTACCGTTTTGAAAACGGGTACGAATAATAATCCGCCTAGGCCTAAAACAAACACAATCATTTGCTTCGAACGAGCCAAATCACTCGTAGCTGTTTCGTTTGAATCAGGTCGCTCCAAGTTTCCCTTCAACACAAACGACAACACAATTACCGGGACTAAAAGACTTACTAAACTTGGAAGAAAAATTTCTGAAATTACAGGGACTGTAGTGAGTTGTCCGCCTATCCAAAGCATCGTAGTTGTTACATCTCCAATAGGACTCCACGCACCACCAGCGTTAGCCGCAATAACAATTACACCTGCAAAAAACCATCGGGACTTCTGATTGCTAATGAGCTTTCGCGCTAAACTCACCATCACAATCGCCGTTGTTAAATTGTCTAACGCTGCAGACAAAAAGAATGAAAGCAAAGAAATAATCCAAAGCAGTTTAACTTGATTGGTGGTTGAAATACGATCCGTAATAATCGAGAATCCGTTGTGCGCATCAATGATTTCAACAATGGTCATGGCGCCCATTAAGAACAATAAGATTCCTGAAATCTCTTCAATGTGATGACCCAATCTTCCTTCCAATACTTCGTGTGAAATTCCGGTTGGAGCAAGAACTAAAAGCGTCCAGCACAAAACACCTGCAATTAATGCCGTTGCTGCTTTATCAATTTTCACAGCATGTTCCGCGGCAATGAGCACATAAGCAAGGACAAAAATTATTAGTATTGCCGTAATCATTGTCCCTCTATTTTACTTGTTTTTAAATACATGCGAATGTCGCTCTTCGCGCCCATCTGCATTACTTCCACCAAATCTTGAACAGGTAAATTCCGATCCATTGAAATGGAACAAGTACTCTCTGGAAAAGTTTTTCCAATGTATTCCAATCGCTGTCCCAATTGATCAACACTCATTTTTTCTCCATCGAGATAATAATCGTGATATTCATCTACCGCTAACTGCAAAGACTTCTTCGGTTCTCGGTGCTGAGTTTCACCCGCTTCCGGCAAAAGCACTTTAATCACATTTGGATTCGCCAACGTAGAAAGAATAAGAAAAAACAAAAGCAAGAAGAACATGATATCGTTCAGCGCATGCGTGTTTACAACAGCACCTCTTTTCTTTCTTCTTTTTATATTCATTTTCCTTGAAGGAATAATGTTTTAAGTTGAAGAGAATATTCCTCCATTTGCGCGACAAACTTGTCTACTGAATTTTGTAGCAATTGATAAAAAACGAAGGCAATAATTCCAACCACCAATCCACCTGCAGAAGAAACCATCTTCTGATAAAGTCCTTCCGAAATAACGCCAATGCTAATGTCTGCTGTGGTTGAAATATCGAAGAATATTGTAATAACCCCCGCAATGGTTCCTATGAAGCCCAACAGCGGCGCTACTCCTGCAACAATAGACAACACGTTCAATCTTCTTTCCAAATAAGCCACTTCCACATTGGCCGCTTGCTCCATTAATTTCTCTTGCTCGTCGCCAGAGATTTCGGTTAGCGCAGCATATTGAAAAATGCGTGACCACGCGGCGTTGTCTTCTTCACACAAACGCATCGCCTCTTTGTTGTTTCCAACTTTCAAAGCCGCTAAAAAACTTTCGAAATTGTTCTTCTTTCCAACACCTTGTTTTCCCTGGAAAAGGTAACGTTCAATCACAATCACAATCGTTAAAATAGAAAGAAGCAAAAGTGGAATCATTACCCATCCTCCTTTGAAGATAAGTCCAATTAAATCCAACGATTTCTCATAGGTTGCTCCTTCCGGTGCGGCTTGCAAATAGATCATCTTAAACTAATTTTTTTAATGCAATTTCAAACGCGTGCTTCGAAACGAACTGTTCTTCACTTCCTTGGTGATGAACATTTTTCAAAGCGTCGCCTATAATTTTAGAGGTGTCAGAGAAAATTCCTTCATCAGTTAAATCAACCTCTGAATCGCTCATTAAATAAGCGAAGACTCTCGCCATTCCACAGTTCGCAATGAAGTCTGGAACAACACTGAAATGTGCATCGCACCATTCTGAAATAGGTCCGTAAAAGATTTGCTGATCTGCAAACGGAACATTCGCACCGCAAGCAATAACAGAAACTCCTGCCTTGTGCATGCGCTCTGCCTGTTCTTGACTCACCAAGCGCGAAGCCGCGCATGGAAGAAATACATCGGTTTGAAGATCCCAAACTTTCGCATTAATTTCTTCGAACGAAAGCATTCCTTCAGCAACCAGCGTATTGTTCACACGATTCAAAAACAACGTGCGAATTTCTTCAAATGAATATCCGTTCTCGTTAATCAATCCGCCGTTTCTATCGATAATTCCTACAACTGATGCACCTGCTTGACTCATGTAAAATGCAGCGGCAGCACCCACATTTCCCCAACCTTGAACAATCACTTTCTTGCCCACAAGGCTCTTCTCATTTTTCCATATTTCGAAAAAATGACGAACGCTTTCTGCAACACCGTAACCGGTAATCATATCGGCTACTTTGAATTTCATATTCACATCTGGAGAAAACTTCTCGTCTTCAATTATGCTTACAACGCCTCTTCTCAAATTTCCAATGCGCTTTACTTTCTGCGCTTCTGTAGGTTTGAAGTGTCCGTTGAACACACCTTCTTGCGGATGCCAAACACCGCAATCTTCCGTCATTGGAATAACTTCATGAATCTCGTCAACATTCAAATCGCCGCCTGTTCCGTAGTAATGTTTCAACAACGGAGTAACCGCAGCATACCAACGCTTCAACACTTCCTTCTTGCGAGGATCAGCCGGATTGAAATTAATTCCACTCTTCGCACCACCAATTTGTGGTCCGCTTACCGTGAATTTCACTTCCATTGTTTTTGCAAGAGACAAAACCTCGTGCTTATCCAACCCAGCTCTCATGCGGGTTCCACCACCTGCTGCACCACCGCGCAATGAGTTTATAACCACCCAACCTTGAGCTTCAGTAAATGGATCGTTCCATTCAAAAACTACTTCTGGTTTCTTATTTTCATACTGCGACAATAAATCCTTCATTCTCTTGTTAATTTAGACCTCACAAAACTAACACAAAACATGCGTTTAACGAGTATTCCATTCCTGTTTGCAGCCATACTATTTTCTGCTACTTTATTCTCTTCATGCGCAACTGAACATTCAGCTGCATATGATTACAATAACCAGGGCAACGGGGCTTTTGGAGTTCAACATGATGGTCTATACGCCAATGCCAACGGAGCTTTCGAAACGGAAAAAAGAATAAGCTACAGCGATTTGAATTCGAAAGCTGGATACAGCGGCGCAAAAATGTTGGTTTATAATGCGAACATTGGTATTACTGTAAAAAACTCTGACTCAACAATTGCTCAAATCACACGCATTGCATCAGAACAGAAAGGATACGTGGTAAGCAAAAGTAACTACCAAATTACCATTCGCATTGAGTCTGAAAAGTTAGACGGCACCGTTGCACAAGTTTCGAAATTGGGAAAACTTACCCGCAAAAGTGTTTCTACCACGGACGTTTCAGACAACTACGCCGACATTAAAATTCGTCTCGATAATGCAGAGAAAGCACGCACACGCTACCTTGAATTATTAGCGAAAGCTGAAAATGTAGAAGCAGCGTTAAAAGTGGAAAAAGAGCTGGAGCGCTTGAATACAGAGATTGATCAACTACGCGGACAAATGATTAAGATGGAACACGACGTTCGCTTTTCAACCCTTACCGTTAACGTGAATCAAAAACAAAAACTCGGGCCACTCGGTTACCTCTTCGTTGGTATTGGAAAAGGCATCGGTTGGCTATTTGTGCGCGGATAAACAATTCTGCATTTCCTTTGTTTTGAAATTAAACTTAGGAAAATCATGTTGCGTTCTCTTCTCATTTTCATTGCATTCGTCGCCTGTTCAATTGCTTCCGCACAAAACGGAAGTATCTCTGGTGTAGTCATTGACAAAAACACCCAAACTCCGCTAGTCGGCGCCACTGTTAAATTAGAGAACACTCCATTGGGCGCGATTTCAGATGTAGATGGAAAATTTTACATTGAAAGAATTCAACCCGGAACCTACAACGTGAATATTTCCTTGCTGAATTTTCTTTCAACAGATTTGTTCAATGTTGTTATTACAAATGGAAATACAAATACTTTCTCTGTTGAGTTGGAACGAAGCAGCGAGCAAATGAATACGCTCGAGATTAAACGCTACACCTATGGAAAAGCAACAGAGACGCCACTTAGCGTGCAAAGCCTTACTGCAGAAGAAATTCGAAGTAATCCGGGCGGTAACTTCGACATCTCGAAAGTAATTCAAGCACTTCCTGGAGTTGGTGGACTTTCAGGCGCTGGCGAAAGAAACGATCTTCTCATTCGCGGAGGAGCGCCAAGCGAAAACGTTTATTATTTAGATGGAATTGAAGTTCCGCAAATCAATCACTTCAGCACGCAAGGCTCTTCCGGCGGACCACAAGGAATCATCAATGTAAGTTTCATTGAAACAGCTACATTGAACAGTAGCAGCTTCAACGCGAAATACGACAATGCTCTTTCTTCCGTGCTTCAATTCAAACAACGCAACGGAAACGCACAAGAGATTAAAGGAAACGGCCGTATCTCAAGCACAGAGGTGGCGGGCACTTTAGAAGGTCCAATTGGAAAGAATACCACATTCTTGGCCTCGGTGCGACGTTCGTATTTGCAATACTTCTTCACATTAATCGATCTTCCTATTCGTCCGAATTACTGGGATTTTCAATACAAGATCAACACACAACTCAACAAGAAAAACACACTTACTGCCATCGGTCTCGGCGCCATCGATGAGTTTTCATTCGCCGTTCCCAAAGAATCTGATGCAACGAAAGAGTACATCATTCGCTCAAATCCGAACATCAACCAATGGAACTACACCGTTGGCGTTACCTTGAAACACACGCTTGACAACGGTTACTACAACTTAAGTTTAAGTCGAAACATGTTCGAGAACAGACTCGATCGCTTCGAAGACAACGAAGTTGGAAACGAAGCGCGCAGAACGCTGAAGAGTGTAAGCCAAGAGATCGAAAACAAATTGCGTTGGGAAGTGAACAAATTCTTCGGAGATTGGAAAATCATATACGGGCTTTCTGCACAGTACGTGAAATACAACAACGACTTCTTCGCTAGACTTTCTCCTTCAATTTTCGATAATACCGGAAACATCATCACCCCTCAAGTAAACTTTTCCTTCTACAACGCCATCGACTTTGCTCGATATGGCGCATTCTTTTCTGTAAACAAAAAAGTATGGAATGAAAGGCTTTCATTAACAGGCGGAATTCGCACCGACATGAACTCATTCACCACAACTGGAAACGACCCTTTAAACGCGCTCTCTCCGCGTGCAGCAGCATCTTTTGCCATTAATGAGAAGTGGAACATGAACGGTTCTATTGGAAGATATGCGAAGCTTCCGGTTTATACAGTTCTTGGATTCAAGCAAGACGGAAACTCGGTCAACAGAAACAGCGATTACATTTTGTGCGATCACTTGGTTTATGGATTTGAATTCCTTCCAAAAAACAGTTTAAGAATTACAGCCGAAGGATTCTATAAACAATACAGCAACTACCCCGTTTCAATAAGTACAGGAGTTTCTTTGGCGAACCTCGGTTCAGCATACGGTGCAATAGGCAATGAAGCGGTCACCTCAATAGGGGAAGGACGTGCATACGGATTCGAATTATTTCTTCAACAAAAATTCACGAAGTCGTATTTCCTAACAGCTTCCTATACATTCTTCAAAAGTGAATTCACTGGGGCAAACGGAAAGTACGCACCTTCTGCGTGGGACAACAGACACTTGCTTTCTGTTATTTTCGGAAAAAAATTCAAGAACGGATATGAACTTGGCGTGAAGTACAGACTCGCAGGTGGCGCGCCTTACACGCCTTACGACACCACCGCCTCTCGATTGAATTATGTAACAACTGGAACAGGCACTTTCGATTATGCGCAGATCAACAGTCAACGTTTGCCAATATTCAATCAATTGGATATCCGAATCGACAAGAAGATCAACTTCAAAAAATCATCACTCGATTTCTTCCTAGACATTCAAAACGTAACCAACGCGAAGAGCTACAGCCAAGACTTGTATTCATTCCAACGCAATGCCGACAACAGCGGTTTCGCAACTACAGACGGTCAAGCCTTACGTGCAGACGGAAGCAACGGAATTCCGATTCCGATTCCGAATGTGAATGGAAGTATTATTCCTGCGTTTGGAATTATTTATGATTTCTAAAAAAGAAATGTTATTTTAGCTTTATGACAAAAGCAACGGTACTTTCTGCGATTAATGAGCTCCCGAAAGATTTTTCTTTGGACCAGCTCATCGAGCGTTTAATGATTATAGAAAAGATAGATGCTGCAGTTGCTGAAGTAAATAATGGAGAATTCTATACGCATACTGATGTAAAGAAGTTGGTATCGAAATGGTCGAAATAATTTAGTCAAAATCTTCTGTTAACGATTTAATAAATTTACATCGTTACATTTCAAAAGACTCCGTTTTATATGCCAAACGCTTCATTGATTTACTCATAACCAGAGTAGAACAATTGAAAGACTTTCCTGAATCAGGTCGTGTTGTTCCGGAAAAAAACAATCCGAAAATTCGAGAATTAATAGAAGGGAATTATAGAATTTTCTACAAATACACCGCGAAAAAAGTTACTGTATTACGAATTCACAATTCAGCAAGAAACATTCAGTAGTTATATCCTCGGAAATCTTGCAGGATTTCCTTCTGACATTACCGCGTAAATAGCTTCAACGATATCGTCAACAGACGGCTTACTGAAGTAATCGCCATCGGTTGAATACGCCGGTAAATGCGGCTTTGAAGTAATTGTAATCGGTTGTGCGTCTAAGTAATTGAAAGCACCTTGCTTGTTAATGATCTGATCTAACAAGTACGCCGAAGCGCCACCTTCTACATCTTCATCTACAACAACCAAGCGATTTGTTTTCTGAACACTTGATGCTGAAACGCCCGTTGTATCGAATGGAAGAAGCGTTTGCGCGTCTACCACTTCAACAGAAATTCCCATGTTCGCCAACTCGTCAGCAGCGTTCAAACACAAGTGAAGCGTGCTACCGTAAGTAACAACAGTAATGTCACTTCCTACTTTCACTACCTCTGCAACACCAATAGGAACAACCATTTCAGAAAGATTGCTCGGCATTTTTTCTTTCTTGCGGTAACCGTTCAAGCACTCAACAACCAACGCTGGGTCGTTGCCTTTCAACAAATTATTGTACATCCCGGCCGCCTGTGTCATGTTCCTTGGAACACACACCACCATTCCGCGAACACTGCTGATGATAGCACCCATAGGGCTTCCGCTGTGCCAAATACCTTCTAGTCTATGACCGCGCGTGCTAATAATTGCCGGGGCCATTTGTCCACCAGCAGATCTGTAACGCACGCTAGCCAAGTCGTCGCGCATAATTTGAAGCGCGTAATAGATGTAATCTAAGTATTGAATTTCCGCAACCGGACGTAGTCCGCGCATGGCCAAACCTATCGCTTGTCCAACGATTGTTGCTTCGCGAATACCCGTATCGCTCACACGCAATTCTCCGTATTTATCTTGAAGTCCTTCACACGTTTGGTTTACTCCACCAATCTTTCCAACGTCTTCTCCGAAGATTAAAACCTCAGGCATTTCAGCCAACTTCGCATCCCAAAAATCACGAAGGACAACGCGTCCATCCACCATCTCTGCATCGCTTGCATACTGAATAGAAACCGAACGATCTAAATCGTTACGATCACTGTAAAGCTCGCTGCTGTAGGCTTTGTGCATACGCTCTTGCGCACTGGCTAACCAATTTTTTATATTTTGAATTTCAGCTGAGTGTTGACCACGAACCGTGCGCAACACTTTTCGAATGGCTTCGAAAACATCTTTGCGAATGGCTTCGCCGTTGTTTTTCAAAGAAGCAGCTGCTTCTGATTGTCCGGCAGCTGCAAGCAAACCAATGGCCGCGTTCACGTCGGCCTGAATTTGCGCGCGGAATTCGTCCCATGCTGCGCGTTGTTCGGTACGTGCTTGCGCTTTTGCTTTCGCGCGCAACTCGTCTAACTCTTCTTGCTTCGCAACTTTCTTGTCAGTCAAAAATTTTCCAAACTGAACAATACAATCGAATTCCTCATACCACTCCAATAACTCTTTGGTCTTGTAACGCTCATGAGAACCGCTCGTACTATGTCCTTGCGGTTGTGTTAGTTCTTCAACATGAATTAAAACAGGCTGATGGTGCGTGCGCGAATGCTTCACCGCTTGCTCGAACTTAAGCATCAATTCCGCATAATCCCAACCCTTCGCCTTGAAGATTTTTATTCCTCCTTCACCCGGCTCGCTTTGCATTCCGCTTAACGACTCCGAAATACTTTCTTTCGCTGTCTGATATTTTTTAGGAACCGAAATTCCCCATCCATTGTCCCAAACACACATGCACATAGGCACGCCTAATACTGCAGATGCGTTCATGGTTTCCCAGAACAAACCTTCTGAAGTGCTTGAATCGCCGATGGTTCCGAAGGCGACTTCATTTCCTTTATTTGAAAATTGAGTTCTTGAATGAAGAGCAGTATTTGCTTTGTAATATTTCGAAGCTTGTGCCAATCCCAATAGACGCGGCATTTGTCCGCCCGTTGGAGAAATATCTGAAGAGGAATTTTTCATCTCCATCACGTTCTTCCAATTTCCATTTGAATCTAATGCGCGTGTTGAAAAGTGTCCGCCCATTTGTCTTCCGCCAGAAGAAGGTTCCTTCTCGGTATCTGTATGCGCGTATAACGCTGCGAAATATTGCTGAACTGTAAGTTGGCCGATGGCCATCATGAACGTTTGATCGCGGTAGTAACCCGATCTCCAGTCGCCATTCTGAAATTGTTTGGCCATGGCTATTTGCGCCAATTCCTTTCCATCACCGAAAATACCAAATTTGGCTTTTCCAGTAAGTACTTCCTTTCTACCCAATAACGAAGCTTCACGGCTTAAACAAGCCAAGAAGTAGTCGTCAAGTAACATTTGCTTTGCGGTATCATTCACCGCCGTTTTGCCTGCCAAACTCATAGGCCGCAAAGATAAGAACAAAGTGAAAAACATGGTGAAACCGAATGTCCTCTTACGTCTAAGAAAGCATCTTTCGAAATGTAAAGTTTATTCGCGGCGAAGCTACCTTCACTTTCCCAATGGCGTGCTGCCAATTTTCTTGGAAATTATTCATAAGCAACAACGAACCGTGCGGTAAGTTGAAAGACAATTTCTTTTCGTTGTTTCGCGCTCTGAATTTAATCACGCGTTCACCTCCAATAGACACCGAAGCAATCACTGAAGAATCCATTTCCTTTTCATTGTCGCTGTGCCACCCCATGCTGTCTTGTCCGTCTCTGTAGTAATTGCAGAGGACGGCATTAAATTCAGCCTTCGCTAAAATTTCAATTTTTTGTTTTAGTTGGAAAACAACCGTTGGTATTTCTTTAGCTTCCCACCGAATCGTTGAATACGCATAAGCAGGGCCGAAATAACACGTTAAACGGGGTTCCAAATGTTCTTTTCCGAATACCCGAATGGTATTCTGCTGCCAAGGCAACGCAAGAAAATCTTGAATGGAAAAGGATTGAAAAATATCGTGATGAAGAATAAGTTCTTCTTCGTTTGAACTATACAGTTCCTCCTGACTGAACATCATCGGCAGGAATTGTTTTCGTTTCTTCTTCTACAGGAGGCGCAACAGACGGTGCTGGACGAATTGGCGCAGGTTCTTCTTCGTTCATCAACTGATCTAACGGAACCTCAGCGCGTGCTTGCTTACGCATGTCATCTGCGCTCTTCAATATTTCATCTTGAACATCTTTCGCAGCATTGCGAAATTGGTACATGGTCTTTCCTAACGTACGAGCGATAGACGGAACCCCCTTCGCTCCGAAAAGCAAAAGATAGATAAACAATATCATAAGAATCTCGCCAGTACTCATGCCGCAAAGGTAAGCTTGTTAAATGTCTTTCAAAGAAAAATGCCGGGAAATTCCCGGCACTTTCAAAGTATTCTTAAGGCGAAATTATTTCGCTTCTTTCTTAGCAAACATTTTACGCATATCTACTACAATCGGAGTTGCAATGAACAAGGTAGAGTATACCCCGCTTATTACCCCAATGATCATTGCGAACACGAATCCACGAATGTCATCGCTACCGAAGATGAACATAACACCTAAGGTCAATAACACCGTCATAGACGTGTTAATTGAACGTCCAAGCGTACTGTTCAATGCATCGTTGATAGTAGATTTCAACTCTGGGTTACGACGCTCACGGAAGTACTCACGAATACGGTCAAAGATTACAACGGTATCGTTGATCGAGTAACCGATTACAGTTAAGATTGCCGCGATGAAGTTTTGATTCACTTCCAATGTGAACGGAACCAAACCATTCAACAATGTGAATGCGCAAATTACCATCAACGCATCGTGGAACAACGCCACGGTCGCACCAATTGCAAAGTCAATCTTACGGAAGCGGAACACAACATAAATACCAACTAACAACAACGTTAGTACAGCAGCCCAAATCGCTTCTGCTCTAAAGTCATCGCTCATAGAAGCATCTACTTTGTATGAAGTAGTAATCTCGTGCTTTCCAACTTTTCCTAACGCATTGTCTACATCTGTTTGCACACGTTGCGCAACATCGTTCGAGTTGTCGTTGATTAAGTAGTTCGTTGTGATTTTCAATTCGTTTCCAGCAGTACCAATAGCTTGAACGGTGCTTGCTGCAGCATTTCCATTTTCAACCAATGCAGTTGAAAGAGCGCTACGAACAGCTTCTGGATCAACCTTCTCTTCGTACCTCACTTTAAATGAAGTTCCTCCAACAAAGTCAACACCCATGTTAAATCCACGTGTGCTCCAAGAAACTGCACCTGCAATCAATATTATAGCAGAGATACCGTAGTATAAGAAACGCTTCGTCACGAAGTCGTAGTTCATTTTCGTGAACCAGTTCTTAGTAATGCTGCTGTAGAATGTAATTTCTTTTTTGCTGTCTAGACGCTTGTAAAGAATCAAACGAGAGATAACAATAGCAGTGAACAACGTTGTGAAAATACCGATGATCAAGGTTGTTGCGAAACCTTTCATAGGACCGGTTCCAACTACCAACAAGACTAGACCAGAAATTAAAGTGGTCATGTTACCATCCAGAATCGCGCTAATCGCTTTCTTGAATCCGTCTACCATAGCGACAGATACTGGCTTGCCCATGCGTAATTCCTCTTTCACACGCTCGTAAATCAATACGTTCGCATCTACCGCCATACCCATGGTTAACACGATACCCGCGATACCAGGAAGAGTTAAGGTTCCACCTAATGATACAAGTGCACCAATCAAGAAGAATAAGTTTGCAACCAATGCAACGTTTGCTGCCCAACCCGCCCAAGCGTAGTAGAACATCATGTAAAGAAGAATTACAATGAACGCCGCAATGAACGACCAGATTCCTGCTTTGATGTTTTCCGCACCAAGGCTAGGACCAACAACCACTTCATCGATAATCTTCGCTGGAGCCGGCAAAGAACCTGCTTTCAATAATCCAGCTAAGTCTTTCGCTTCAAGAATTTGTTTGTCACGGTTGTCACCAGAACCAAACGTGATTACTGATTTTCCGTTCGGAATTTCTTCGTTAACAGAAGGAGCAGAATAAACCAAGTTGTCCATAACTACCGCTACCGACCTGTTGTTGTCTGCTGCGTTCTTCGCAGTCATTTCTTTCCACTTCGGAGCCCCTACGTCTGGACTCATGGTCATTTCAACCACAACACCACCTTTGATTGGATCGAAATCTTGACGAGCATCAACGATTGATTTTCCGTCAAGCGGAGCACGTCCGTTTAATTCGTCTGCTTTAATTGCATAAAGAACAGCAATTCCTTTTTCTGGTTTAGCACTCCACATCAAACGTAAGTCTTTCGGGAACATGCTCTTCGCCATGTCTGAATTGAAGATGCGATCTACAGCTTCCATATCGGAAACCTTAGCAGTTCCTGCAATTGCAGAAGGAATAGCCTGATTGTCGGTTGGAATGTTCGGACCAAAAATCGCAAACAAAGGATATTTACGCTTCTTCTCGTCATCTGTTAATTGGTCATCTGGCTTAGGCGCTGGAGCCGTTGCAGTTGAATCTTTCTTCGCAGTGTCTTGAACAGGAGCATACAAATCCGGAGCTTGAATTTTACCTAAGGCAGTATTCAAGTCTATCATTGCTTGCGCAATTTCTACGTTGAAGTAGGTGTTCCAAAATTCTAAGTTCGCAGTACTCTTCAAATTCTTACGAACACGCTCTTGATCTGTAACACCTGGTAATTCAACAACAATACGACTCGTCAACGATTGCTTTTGAACGTTTGGTGACGTCACACCAAATTGGTCAATACGCTTGCGTATAATGTTTTCTGTGTTGTCTATTGCGTCGTTCGCTTCTTTACGTAAAACTTTAATAACATCGTCATCTGACATGTTCGCTTTGAACTTGTCTTGATTGGTTTGATTGCTAAACTTTCTCCACAACTGACCCTGACCTCCAGATTTTTTCCATTCTTCCTCGAAAAGGGTTAAGAAATCTGCAGTGCTATTTAACTGAGCCTTCTTTGCACTTTCAATTGTTGCAAGGAAAGTAGGGTCTGTGCTGTAGTCGCTTAATGAAAGAAGAAGGTCTGGAATACTTACCTCAAGGGTAACACTCATACCCCCTTTTAAGTCAAGACCTAAAGCCAACTCGTGTGATTTCAAATAACTGTAACTATAACCCATCAATGGGAAAGCAACAGCGTCTGCACTATCGCGAAGTGCTTTGTTGTATTTCGAAGTGAACAGTTCTTCACGCTTCGTGTCAAAGTTCGACTTAACAAAAGCATCAATACTTCCATGACGCATGGTGATGATGCTATCGCGATAAGCTTCAAATCCAGCACCGCGAAGAGAATCAGCAACCACCATCGTGTCACCGTAATTCTTCAGCAATTCACCTTTAACTAAATCGTCTGTAATAGACTCTTCAACAGCTTGAAACACCACGTTTTCGTAACTTTTCGAGATAAAGCTGAACGACAATAAGTAGGCAACTGATAAGGTTAATAGGATAATGAAAATCCAGAGTAGCGATCTATTTTGCATGTAAATTCAATATTGGTCAAAACAATTTAAGGGTTGCAAATATAGGAAAATTAGCAGAATTTCCCGAGTGCACAACAAAAAAGGTTGAGCGAACTCAACCTTTTTCTATTTCGTTATAAAAAACATTATCCGATTCCGTTTTCTTTAGCTCTTTTCATTGCTGCAGCTAAACCAATTTTGTTAATGGTTTTCATTCCTTTCGGAGTTACACGCAATTGTACCCAACGACTTTCTTCAGCCAACCAAAAACGCTTGTACTGCAAGTTTGGATAGAATTTTCTACGTGTTTTAATATTTGAGTGGGAAACGCGGTTTCCGGTTATAGTCTTCTTTCCAGTAATTTGACAAATGCGTGGCATAAGAATGAGTTTTTGTGAATAAAGGGGTGCAAATATATGCACTTTTTTAATAAATCCAATTTTTACTTCTGAATTTCTTTGATCAAAAGCATGAAAGCCGCATCTGTAGCCATTTCCCGATTGCGCGTGCGGTTCTTTCCAAACTTCAACTTCTTAACAATTGTGCCTTTTTCAGAAGAAAGTGCCACGAAAATAGTGCCCACACCATGCTTTTCATCGCCTCCATCCGGTCCCGCCCAACCTGTTGAAGACAGGGCAAAATCACTTCCAGATTTAAGTCGCGCTCCTTCAGCCAAAGCTGCGGCAACTTCTTCGCTAACGACTCCGAATTCCGAAATCAAGCTTTCATAAACACCCAACTCTTTTCTTTTGGAAGATTCGTGATATACGACCCAACCCGATTGAAAGACTTCGCTTGCTCCAGAAACATCAGTAAACTTCTGAGCCATCATTCCTCCTGTGCAACTTTCTGCGAAACTCACCGAATTTCCTTTTTCCTTCAAATGTTGAACCAACACACTTTGGAGGGTTTCTTTTTCATATCCGAAAATATACTCGCCAATAATCGCGTGAAGCTCTGCTTCCTTGCGTTGAATCCTTTCCCTGAGAACAGACTCTTCCGCTCCGCCATAAATAGACATGCGCAGTTTCACCATGCCGGGTGAAGGCAAATAGGCCAAACGAATGTCTTCCACAGCTAACGAGTTTTCCCAATCTGTAAGTAGATCCGCAATAAAACTCTCTCCCACACCTTGTGTTAGAACAGTGCGATGAACAATCTTGGGCAACTCGAATTTTTGCTGAATCCTAGGAACCACTTCATGCTCCATTAAGTACTGCATCTCAAAAGGAACACCGGGAAGCGAAACACAAATATGTCCGTCACGCTCGAACAGCATGCCGTTCGCAGTACCTACCATATTTTCCAATACAGTGCACGATTCGGGAACCAACGCTTGATGTTCATTCACTTTCAAAAATGGCAATCCGCGCGATTCGAAAAAAGCCTTGACGCGCAAATAACTTGGTTCGTGCATGACCAATTCCGTTTGAAACAATTCACACAACGTATGCTTTGTAATATCGTCTTTCGTCGGACCAAGTCCACCTGTTACAACCACCACCTCGGCTTTTCTTAAAGCTTGATCTATTTCTTGAAAAATCACAGGCCCTTTGTCTGAAATGCAATGCGACGATTCAACCTCCATTCCGAAGCTATTGAGGTATTGACCCATCCACGCGGCATTCGTATTAATGGTTTGTCCAATCAACAGCTCATCTCCAATATTGATAATTATCGCTTTCATCGCATTTTTTTTCTTAGTTACATTGAATGAAACCAATTTTTGCTAAATTAGTTCGCTAATCTAAACCACTACTATGAAAAGACTCTACTTTGCTCTAGCCATGGGTATTGCCTTCAGCGCAAGCGCTCAGCAAACTCCAACCAAATTGTCTGCTACACAAAGGCAGTCAGTTAAATTCAACCCCTATACCAACACCACGATTGATGATGCCCCTTCAAAGCAATCAAAAGCTCCTTATGCGGTTTTTTCTTCAAAAAGCATGGTTCAAGTTGAAGAATACGTAGGAACATCTATTTACGATTTACAAACGAACAACAGTATTCAAAACCGGATCATTGCAGATGATGCTGGTATTGCTGCTTGCTTCACTTTCAGTGCAACAAATTCTTCAGACACTTATCCAGATCGCGGAACAGGATATAACTACCGCACAGCTGGCGTTTGGCAAGACGATATTACACAGCGTGTGGAAAGTATGCGCGTGGGATGGACTTCTTTGATGCACCCAGCAAACGGTTCTGAAGTATTGATGAACCACAGTGGTTCTGCTGGAATCAAAGTATGGACACGCCCTGCTATCGGAACGGGTAACTGGGTGAACTCGATTGTGCCTACCCCTTCAGGATTTGCCATGTTCTGGCCACGTGCAGTTTCGGGTGGTGCAGATGGAAACAGCATTCACATGGTTTGTTTGGCAGATCCTAATGCCGGTGCTTACACCAACGAAATGACTGGCCCTCTCTTATACAACCGTTCAATCGACGGCGGTGCAACATGGGATTTAACTGAAATTCTACTTCCTGGTTTAGAAGACACCACTTTAGTAAGTGGTTTCTCCGCAGACACATATGCCATTCACGCACGTGGAAACAAAATCGCTATTGCTTGCTACGGGGATCTTCAAGATTCATACATATGGATTTCTAACGATAATGGAGAAAGTTGGACACGCACCACTATTTGGGATTTTCCGATTGACCACTATGTTGTTGATACGGGAACCGATATTGAATTAGATGGAATTCAGGACACCATCCTTTCTTCTGATGGAGCGGGTGCGTTATTCATTGACGCTAGTGGAACTGCTCACGCAGCATTTGGAACAATGTTCTTCACCGATGAGCCTGGTGTTATTGATTCATCATACACTTTATTCCCATTAACCGGAAGCATCATTTATTGGAATGAAACCATGATTGGTTCACCTATTGACACCCTTGAGATTGGTTTTTCTCCTGATGTCGATGCAACCATTCCAGCTGCAATCACTGAAGTTGGTAGATATGGAAACAGTGGTATTGCCTCACACCCACAGTTGGCTGAAGCCGCTGATGGAACAATCTTCTGCTCGTATCAAGCCGTTAATGAAAATTACTTCAACGGCGCTGAATACCTTCGACATATCTATGCTGTGAAATCAGATGACGGTGGTGCAACTTGGACCGCACCTGCAGACATTACTCCAGACATTGCAGAAGACGGATACGAATATGTTTATGCTTCTATGGCTCCATTCGCATACGGAGATAAAATTCACTTGATTGTTCAACGCGATAACGAACCAGGAATTCACGTTCAACCAGAAACTGCGGCTGACCCTGTTACAGACAACGATCAGATTTATGTTTGTGTATCACTTGATTTAGTTGGTGTTGAAGAAAGTTCTTTAACCAAAACTTCTTTCAGTGTTTTCCCTAACCCAACAACTTCTGAATTGAACATTCAAGTTGCTGCAAACGAGAACGGTGTAATCCGTATCTTCAATGCAAACGGACAATTGGTTCGTTCATTCAACAACTTCAACAACGGAACTACGAAAGTTGATGTTTCTGATCTTGCGAACGGTGTGTACGAAGTGCAATACCAAAACGCAAACGGAACAAGTAACCAACGTTTCGTAAAGCAATAAGATTTTAATTTTTTATGTGGAAGAGGGCCGATTCGTCGGCCCTTTTCTTTTTGCGCAAACTATTCTGCCGTTACTTTGTTTTCCATTTATGAAGAAGACAGAGAACCCCGAGCTGGCGTATATTCATTCCAACTTCGTTGAAATAAAAACTCCACTCGACGATACCGGTCGTTTCATGAATTTCCACACGCAATTCGAGCCGAATTTCAAAGATGTGATGAAATGGAAACGCGCGACGAATCCGTTTCAAGCCGAAAAAAAAATGGGCATGACGGGACCTGAAGTTGCAGAAAATTTCAATTGGTTAAATGGAAATGAAGATGGAATGGCTTGGCTGGGTCACGCCTGCTTTTTCATTCGCATTAATGGACTGAATTTAATCACCGATCCTGTTTTTGAAAAGCTATCTCCCTTCCACAAAAGATACACCTCGCTTCCCTTCCACATAAATGAATTGCCCGAAATAGACTACATACTTTTAAGTCACAATCACCGCGACCATCTGAGTGGAAAAACATTAAAAAGTATTCTTAAAAAATCGAAAGATGCGAAGGTCTTGACCGGATTAAAAATGGGCTCACTCATTCGCAGTTTAACTGGACATAAAAACATTGAAGAAGCGGGTTGGTATCAGGTTTTTTCAACCTTGAAAAACAATTTAACCATTTCATTTATGCCTGCACAGCATTGGGCCAAGCGTGGCTTGTTCGACTACAACGAACACCTTTGGGGCGCATTCGTTATTCAGTCTGAAAACACTACTATATACTTCAGCGGAGACACCGGATACAACACGCATTTGAAAGAAGTCGGAGATTATTTCAAAGTCGATTATTGCATTATCGGCATTGGAGCTTATCAACCCGAATGGTTCATGAAGCAAAATCATATTTCTCCGAAAGATGCGTTGCGTGCTGCAGAAGAGATGCGTGCAAAAAAAATGATACCCATGCACTTCGGATGCTTCGATCTTTCCGATGAACCTGTAATGGAACCGATTGAAAATTTGCTGGAACTCTCTAGAATTGAAACGCCTATTGTTCAAATTGAAAGTAAAAAAATCGGAGAGTTTGTTCCGCTTTTATTTCAGATCGTTGTTCTACCGTTCAAAAAATCAGTAAATTGCGTAACCGCCTTAACTGATTTAGAATGAAATTATGCTCCGCTTTTATCGTGTTCGCGCTATTCGCTTCCAGCGTGTTTGGACAAAGCGTAAGTGATTGCAACGGAGCCATTCAGTTGTGCGAGGACGTCTATACGGAAGCCAACGCAACTTCTACATTTGGAAATATTTTCGAACCCACCGGGGCTTGTAACAGCGGTGCTGAGACCAGTTCCATGTGGTATACTTTCACGGTAACACAATCTGGAAATATGGGTTTCATTTTAGACCCGTCAGATATTGACGCCGACTACGACTGGGGCATGTTCAACATTACAGACAATGGGTGTGCCGGTATTTTAAACGGCACATCTCCCGAAGTAAGTTGCAATTCATATGGTCTTTTTTTTAGTTCCGGCCCAACGGGCATATCCACTGCAGACGGCGGAACCGGCAATACCAATGGGCCCGGCGATCTTAATGGCCCTGCGTTCAACGCGGATCTTAATGTTGTGGCAGGACAAACTTATGCCCTTGTGGTCATGAATTGGTCCAACAGTGCCAGTGGATACACCATAGATTTTTCCAATTCAACGGCATCCTTGTTCGATAATATCAATCCAACCATATCAAACGTCACTACCGATTGCAACAATCCGGGCGTTGTGGTTGAATTCGATGAGAACCTTGTTACCACTTCCATTCAGCCGGCAGATTTTCAATTAACTGGCCCATTCGGAAATGTGACAATCAACTCCATTCAAGTACCTGCTCCTAACTCGCCAGGGAACCCTTCTGTGACTCTCATTCCAACGCTAGGAAATCTTCCTCCCGGAAATTACACTCTGTCAATCTCTGACCTTGCAGGTTATGTTAACGATGCGTGCGGAAATACTGCAACAGGCTCTTTCGACTTTGTGGTTAGCCCATTAGCCGTTTCTGTTTTCGCGGGAAACGACACTGTGATTTGTCCAGGAACCAACGCAAGCTTAGTAGCCACAGGAAACTTCACTTCTGTGCAATGGCTAAACGGTCCTGCAACTCCAAATTACAGCGTTCAAAATTCCGGTAACTATCAAGTAACAGCAACACTCAACGGATGTTCGTTAACAGACGTCGTTAATGTCTCAGTTATTAGTCTTCCGAATTGGAATCTAGGTCCAGATGTTACCGTCTGCGCTGATCAACCCTATTCATACACAACCAGCCAAACTGTTTTATGGGGAAATGGAACATCCGGAAGTTCGTTACCGATTTCTTCATCAGGAATGATTTACGGCACTTATTTCTATCAGGGCTGCCCCATGCTTGATAGTGCGCTTGTGACTGTAATTTCGCCTCCTGTAGTCGATTTAGGAGTAGATACAACACTCTGCACCGGTGGAAGCATTGCCTTTTCATTCAATGAACAGCTCACCTGGAACAACAGCACGCTTTCTTCATCCTTTCAGAGCAATTCGGAAGGGCTAATTACGGCTTCCTTTTCAGACGGTGTTTGTATTGTATCTGATTCTATTTTCATTTCAATCTTGGACCCGATTGTTATTCCGTTCGGAAATAATTACACGTATTGTCAAGGCGATACTGTTACACTTACAGCAACTTCTCCTACCGCAGAGTATTTTTTATGGTTCGACGGAACAGAACTTTCATCCCATGTTTTTTATGAATCAGGAAATTATTCTGTAACCGTTTCTAACGGTTGTGAAAGCGTTTCTCGCAACTGGAATATGGAATTCGAAGACTGCAACGTTTACTTCTACATCCCAAATTCTTTCACTCCGAACAACGACGGTGTAAACGACATTTGGTTTCCAGAAATAAACGGATGGACCGAAGTTGAAACATGGGTGTTCAATCGCTGGGGAGAAATTGTTTTCTATAGCTCAAATCCGAACAACCCTTGGGTTGGAGAAGTTCGAGACGGAGGTTACTTCGCTCCTGATGGCGTTTATTCGTACCTTATAAAAGCAAAATTCACGAACGGTGAGGCTCGTGAATTCAATGGTTTTATAAGTCTTATTCGTTAGCGAACCAATACGATGGTTCCCATTCTTTTCAATGGATCTTCTCCCGAACTGAACTGAATCTTTATTTCGTACACGTAGGCCCCGTCTTCTGCAAAGTGACCTCCACCATTAACATCACCTACCCAAACATCATTCGGGTCTTCGGTGTCGAAAATCAAATCGCCCCACCTGTTGTATACTGAAAAGCTGTAGCGTGATGTGCTTGATAAACCCGTTACTACAGGAGCGAAAACATCATTATTTCCATCTCCGTCCGGAGTGAAAGAATTTGGAACGTAAACATAAGAACTCGAGCTCACACTTACGGTGTAGCACTGCGCATCCATGCATCCACCTACGCCCACGACATCTAAACAAGCTTGAAACGTTTCTCCTACAGCACTCGGAAGTGGGAAGGCAACATTTTCGCTTGTGAATTCAATCCCGTCAATATTCCAAGTGTAAGTAACGCCTCCCAATGATAAATTATCAAAGAAAACAGTGCTGCCAGAAGTTGGCTCTATCGGAGACCAAGTAAATGAAGCTGAAGGATTTGAAACTGTACAAACAACATCATTCTGAGTAACTGTTGCCGAACATCCTGCTGCGTCCGTGATCATAATTCCGATGTCAGAACAAGAGTTTCCTTCAAACAAATTATTGAATGTATTTCCACTGCCAGCCGCAGCTCCGTCTAAATACCAAACACAGCTACTTCCTAATGGATTAGACGTGTTTGTAAAACTCACTGATAATGGGGAGCAACCTGTTGTAGCGCTTGCTGTAAAACTTGGAATGGGTAAAGAATTAATGACAACCTGAACATCATCGCTGCTTAGACAACCGCTGTTATTCATATCATACGTAAAGGTATACGTGCCAGCTCCAATGGTAGATGGAGAAATTTGTCCGCCAGAGGTAATAGCAGCTGTTCCACTCCAAGTTCCACCGGGATTAGCCGCAGTTAACGGTTGTGAATTTGCGTTTTCGCAGAATGGACCTGCTGCAGTAATCGTCGCGTCGAGGTTTTCAATTACTTGAACACTTTCAGTAAACGGATGAGGACAAACTCCTGATGTGGTGTAAGTGATGGTATAGTTTCCGGCAGGGGTATTCGCATCTCCAAACGTTCCATTCGAACCATTTGTAATTTCGGCACCACTCCAAGTTCCGCCGGCAGCAGCTGCAGTAAGAGTTTGCGGTAAGGCATCCTGACAGAATGGACCCGCTGGAGTTATTGTTCCGTCGGGAACAGCTAATACGATAACGTCTTGGGTGTCAGAATCTGGACAAGCGCCTGCAATATCATAACTAACAGTGTACGTTCCTGGTGTTAATCCAATTGGATTAAAGCTGCTACCTGAGACACCTACACCTGACCAAGTTCCTCCTGTTTGAGCTGCTGTTAGAGTGGCCGCAGGAGCATCATTACATATGTCTGCAATCGCATTAATGGTGGCGTCTGAATTCGCGTTTACAACAACTGTGGTTGTAAAATCGTGCGGACAATTGCCGCCAGTATTGTAGTTAATTAAATATGAATTCGCTGTTGTTGTTGCACTTCCAAAACTTCCAGAAACAGCATTGTTTATTCCTGTTCCACTCCAAGTTCCGCCTGCGCTTGCAGCTGTTAACGTAATTGGAAGTTCGGTGATACAAAACGGACCAGCTGGGGTAATTGTTCCATCTGGAACAGGCCAAACAACGAAGTCTTCAGTATCTGTTGATGGGCAGAATCCGCCAATGGAATATGTCACGGTATAGGTTCCTGGTGTTGAGGTTGCCACAGCAGGATCGAATGTGCCGTTTGAAGGATTTGTAATTCCAGTTCCCGACCAGGTACCGCCTGCTTCCAAAGAAGTTAATTGAACCGCCGGTATATCCTCACAATAAGGGCCTGATGCGTTAATAGTTGCATCACTCTGCGGAACTACAGTTACTACAATATCATCGCTCGAAGCACAAATTCCAGAATTCACAGTTAGTGTGTATGTCTGTGTTGTTGTTGCTGTTAAAGTTGGTGACGAGATCGTTGCGCTGCTCAAATTCGTAGCAGGAGACCAAGTAAATTGCTCAGTCCCTGTAGTTGAATTTGTAAAAGATCCAACCATAACAGAATCTACCCCTTCACAAATACTAAAATCTGCCCCAGCAAAAGCTGCAGGAACATTCACTACTTCAATTTGGAGTCCATCTGAACCTCCACATTGACCGGGAATACTATAAAAAATATCGTGCTGACCCGGACCAACAAGAGTTGGATCGAAAACTGAAGTATTACCGAATGTGCTCACGATTCCAGCTCCAGACCAAGTTCCTGTTGGATCGGCAGCAACAATTGTTTGCGGGCCAACATCTGAACACAGTGGTCCAATATCAGTAATGGTTGCGTCTCCATTACCAGCAACGGTGACAGTGAAGGTGACAGGAGTTCCAATACACGTTCCTACTGAAGGAGTTGCGGTAAAAGTCGAAAGAGCTTGTCCAAGCGTTGGATTACTCAAAAGAAAACTTCCAATATTCCCTTGTCCTGATCCAGGAAGTCCACTAGCGGTATTGTCGTTTGTCCAATCCACAACGGCGCTTGATGGAGTTGCTCCCCAATCAACACCTGCGAACGTTGCACCATCGCAATATAAATTCGAAACCGGTTCAATAATCGTTGGGCTTGGCCCGACTGTAATGTTAATTATACTTGGGTTTCCTACACAAGTGCCCAATGTAGGCGTAACAGTAACAACGGAAGTAATAGCCGCAGCTGTATTGTTCACCGCAGTAAACGACGGGATAGTTCCTGTCCCTGTTGCAGCAATGCCAATTCCAGGCTGAGTGTTTGTCCAATTCAATGTTGCATTAGCAGGAGTTCCAGTAATTACTTGGGTGGGAATCGTTGCACCCGCACATACATTGTATGTTCCTCCTGGACTAACAATCGCAGTAGGTGTTGAGCTAACCAATACACTTATTGTTTGTGTTGTTGGACAACCCGCTTGCATTGCTGTACACGTAAAAATTCCACTATTTGTGACTTGAGGCGATGCTATTGTAGGGTTTGGGTTTAGTGCAGCATAACCTCCAGGACCTGTCCAGGCAACCAAAAGTCCAGGCGTTGCTGTCAAGCCAGAAGTTAGCGATAACGGATTACCTACGCAAACCGGTCCGTTTGAAGATAAATTTAATTGGGGTGCCGGATTAACTACGACAGTAGTCGATCCAGAACAGGTTGCCGCTCCCGTAGCTGTAACGGTATATAATCCTGCGTTTGCCACTTGAGCTGCAGGAATGGTAACTGATTGTCCAGTTGCTGTGAAGCCATTCGGTCCAGTCCAAGAATAATTGGTAGCTCCAAAAGCATTCGATGCGGCAATAGTAACGGTGGCACCAGCGCAATTGTTCGCATTCGTAGAAGTCGCAGATGCTGTTACAGCACAAATTGGAACACCCGAAATCGTCGTTGAAGGAGGTAAGACTGGCACGGGGGTCGCATAATCACATCCATTACCTCCCCAGTTTCCCCAATAACCATCGGAAGCAGCGGATACAGAAACAGATAAATTTCCTGCCGCTGCAGAGTTAGCAACGGTCAAATTCACGCAAAAACTCCACGTACAATTACCAGCATCTCCCCAGTCGTTTGATGGATTATTATCTATCGGACCAGTTGGTCCTTCATAAAAATATCCCGGTCCAACAGGTCCAACAGCTGTGTTATTCGTAGTCAACCAAATCCAACCTTGTCCGCCTCCTGCCGCTCCACCGCAGTCTGCGGGTGGTGTTACAGGCGCTACATTCGTCCAACCCGGACCTAAGTTCAAATCAAAACCCTCGAACCATTCTGCTGTTCCACAACCACCGAATCCAGTCATTGTGTAACACATGGTAACTACTGTTCCCGTTGAATACTGACCGTTGATTGGCTGTGGATTGAGCGTAAAGGTTGTAGGCCCTGGCTGTGCCTTAGCGCAAACAAAAAACAGGACTCCTAAAACAATAAATAAATATTTTTTCACAACTGTATGTTTTGGTCGAATGGTAAGGAAGTCTTCCTTATGAACATTAGACTAACAAAAGTACAAAATAGTTGCGGGGTTGTGGAATTTCATTTCTTAAAAAATTTATCGGATAAGAATTAGTGAGCCCAGCTTTCTTAATGGCGGTTCACCTGCTCTCAACTGAAGGGTTAATTCATAAACATATGAATCGGCCTGTGCATAATGGTCGCCACCATGAGTGTTTCCTGTCCAAACCTCGAGCGGGTCGTTTGTTTCAAATATTACATCACCCCATCGGTTGTAAATTCTTAAGGTATAGCGAAAATCACTCGTTAAACCAGCAATTACTGGAGCAAATACATCATTTGTTCCATCTGCATCAGGGCTAAATGAGTTAGGAATAAAGATGAATGATTCATTACTCACAGCCACGCTGTAGCACTGTGCATCCATACATCCGCCTGGACCAACAACTTCCAAACATGCCAAGAAATCACCTTCTGTTTCCGAAGGAACATTATAGGTTACGTCCTCGCCGGAAGCACCCTGTCCGTTAATGTCCCAAGTGTAGGTTAATCCGCCTAAAGAAGTATTTTCGAATGAAACAGTTCCACCCAACATCGGTTCTATAGGAGACCAAGTAAATGAAGCTGACGGATTAGGGTTAACGCAAACCAAATCGGTCATTGTGATACTTTGGCTGCATCCTGCAGCATCTGTTATCATAACTCCAATATCCTCACATGCACTTCCAGTAAACACTTCGCTGTGTGTGTTTCCGTTGCCCGCAGGGGACCCGTTCACATACCAAACACAATTGCTTCCCAACGGATTGGATGTATTTGTAAACGTAACTGAAAGGGGAGAACAACCATTTGTAGTGCTGGCTGTAAAACTTGGTTGTGGCAATGCATTAATCGTAACTTGAACATTGTCACTGCTCAAACAACCACTGTTGTTAATGTCGTAATTGAACGTATACGTTCCTGGTCCAAGAAGACTCGGAGATATTTGGCCATTCGTAGCAATTGTCCCAGTTCCGCTCCATACTCCGCCTGCACTTGCAGCAGAAAGCGTGTACGGTGCAGCGTCTTCACAAAACGGACCCGCGGAAGCAATAGTGGCATTTAAATTTTCAATCACCTGAACAACTTGATTAAATGTCTGTGAGCATTGTCCTGGAGTTGTGTAAGTGATAGAGTAGTTTCCGGCTGGTGTATTTGAAGCTCCAAACGTACCATTCGCTGCGCCTGTTATTCCTGTTCCACTCCATACTCCGCCTGTGCTTGCTGCTGTAAGCGTTTGCGGCAGGGCATCTTGACAAAACGGACCGGCAGGAGTGATCGTACCGTCTGGGACTGTCAATACTACAATGTCCTGTGTGTCAGAATCTGGACAAGCTCCGCCAATGGTATAGGTAATTGTGTAGGTGTTAGGAGTAACTGAATTCGGTGTGAAAGTGCCTGTTGCGCTTACTCCTTGGCCGCTCCATGTTCCGCCAGCATCCGCAGCTGTTAAATTAATTGCTGGAGCGTCGTTACACAAATCAGCAACCGCTGAAATCGTAGCGTCCACATTTGCATTAACTACGACAGTAGTTGTATAAGGCAATGAGCAATTTCCCTGAGTTGAATAAGTAATCGTGTATGTGTTGGCAGCTAAAGACGCAGAACCAAATGAACCCGTTGACGCACTGTTTATTCCTGTTCCACCCCATGTTCCACCTGAAGAAGCCGCAGTCATTGTGATTGGTAAATCTGCCTGACAAAACGGTCCAACTGGAGTAATAGTCCCGTCGTAAACCGCATAAACAGTTATGTCCTGAGTGTCGGTGCTAGGGCAAGAACCTGGGATTGTATAGGTAATTGTTTGAGTTCCATCAACTACTACACTTGGGTCAAATGTTCCGTTAACGGGGTCAGTAATACCAGTACCACTCCAGGTTCCTCCTGGATCTACTGCAGTTAGATTAAACGCAGCAACATCCGCGCAAAGCGGAGCTACATTGGAAATGGTTGCGTCGACATTGGCGTTAACAATAATTGTTTCGTTGAAGACGCGGGGACAACTGCCTGCTGTTGTATATGTAATCGTGTATGTGCCTCCGGCTAATGAGGTTGACCCAAAGTCTCCTGTTGTAGCGTTGTTAATTCCTGAACCGCTCCATGTTCCTCCGGTTGATGCAGCGTTCAATGTAATCGGAAGTACCGCTTGGCAAAATGGACCTGCTGGTGTAATCGTTCCGTCATAAACAGGATACACCTCAATGGTTTGCGTGTCCAAGTCTGGGCATGCGCCGCCTATTGAATAGGTAATGGTTTGCGTTCCGGGAATTACTGAAGCCGGATCAAAAGCACCAGTAGATGCATTTGTTATTCCGGTTCCACTCCAAGTTCCGCCTGTTTGCGCAGCTGTAAAATTTACGGGTGCAGCATCTGCACACAAGTCAGCCTGAGCCACAATTGTAGCGTCAACGTTAGCGTTTACAACTATTGTCTCTGTGAAATTATTTGGGCAGTTTCCACCGGTATTGTAGGTTACTGTATATGTGCTTGCGGCAAGTGTAGCAGAACCAAAGCTTCCCGTTGAAGCATTGTTTATTCCTGTACCACTCCATGTTCCACCGGCGCTCGCAGCTGTTAGTGTGAATGGTAAATCAGATTGGCAAAATGGACCTGCTGGTGTAATTGTTCCATCTGGAACATCATATATCAAAATCACTTGCGTGTCTGAACTTGGACAAGGCCCTCCGATAGAGTATGTAATTGTATTGTTTCCAATATTTGCACTGGCGGGGTTAAAAGTGCCTGTGGCAGCGCCCGTTATTCCCGTGCCGCTCCATGTTCCGCCTGTTTGTGCTGCCGTTAAAACCACAGGAGCAACATCGGAACAATAAGGTCCGGCTGCTGAAATCGTTGCGTTGGTGTTCGCATTAACTACAATATTCTGTGTAAAAATCTGAGGGCAGTTTCCACCGGTATTGTAGGTTACTGTATATGTGCTTGCGGCAAGTGTAACAGAACCAAAGCTTCCCGTTGAAGCATTGTTTATTCCTGTACCACTCCATGTTCCACCGGCGCTCGCAGCTGTTAGTGTGAATGGTAAATCAGATTGGCAAAATGGACCTGCTGGTGTAATTGTTCCATCTGGAACATCATATATCAAAATCACTTGCGTGTCTGAACTTGGACAAGGCCCTCCGATAGAGTATGTAATTGTATTGTTTCCAATATTTGCACTGGCGGGGTTAAAAGTGCCTGTGGCAGCGCCCGTTATTCCCGTGCCGCTCCATGTTCCGCCTGTTTGTGCTGCCGTTAAAACCACAGGAGCAACATCGGAACAATAAGGTCCGGCTGCTGAAATCGTTGCGTTGGTGTTCGCATTAACTACAATATTCTGTGTAAAAATCTGAGGGCAGTTTCCACCGGTATTGTACGTTACAGTATAGGTGTTTGCTGCTAGTGTTGCAGAGCCAAAACTACCGGTTGAAGCATTGTTAATTCCAGTACCACTCCATGTTCCACCAGCACTTGCAGCGGTTAGGGTGAATGGCAAATCAGATTGACAGAAAGGGCCCGCAGGTGTTATTGTACCGTTAGGTAATGAGTTCACAACGATTACTTGCGTATCGGTGCTTGGGCAAGGTCCACCGATTGAATAAGTAATCGTGTTACTGCCCGTATTTGCATTTGCGGGGTTAAAGGCCCCCGTTGCAGTATTTGTAATACCTGGGCCGCCCCACACGCCACCCGTTTGAGCTGCTGTTAATACAACAGCTGGATCATCTGCACAATAGGGCCCCGCAGGACTTATTGTGGCATTTGTATTCGCATTCACCACAATCGTTTGAGTGAAGTTTTGCGGACAGTTTCCACCGGTATTGTAGGTTACTGTATAGGTGTTTGCGGCTAGTGTGGCAGAGCCAAAGCTTCCAGTTGAAGCATTGTTAATTCCAGTACCACTCCAAGTTCCACCGGTGCTAGCAGCTGTTAATGTTACCGGAAGTGAAGATTGGCAAAACGGGCCTACGGGAGTGATTGTCCCGTCTGGAACATCATAAACAATAATAACTTGGGTATCTGTACTTGGACAAGGTCCGCCTATTGAATAAGTAATCGTATTGTTTCCAATGTTTGCATTCGCTGGATTAAAAGCTCCGGTAGTCGCATTGGTTATTCCAGGGCCAACCCAAGTTCCACCTGCCTGAGCTGCTGTTAGAACAACAGGCGCTACATCTGCGCAATAAGGGCCGGCAGCATTAATGGTGGCATTGGTACTTGCATTAACTACAATGTTCTGATTGAACGTTCGAGGGCAGTTTCCAGACGTGGTATAGGTTATAGCATAAGTATTGGCTGCTAAAGTAGTTGAGCCAAAACTTCCAGTAGTTGCGTTGTTAATTCCCGTTCCACTCCATGTGCCGCCTGGCGTAGCGGCTGTGAGCGTAACTGGAAGCACCGATTGGCAATAGGGCCCCGAAGGGGTTATTGCTCCGTTTGGAACAGCATAGACAACAATCACCTGTGTATCTGTGCTCGGGCATGAACCTCCAATAGAATAAGTAATTGTATTATTTCCAACATTAGCAAGTGCTGGATTAAAAGCTCCGGTAGTCGCATTGGTTATTCCAGGGCCGCTCCAGGTTCCGCCTGTCTGAGCTGCTGTTAGAACAACGGGCGCCACGTCTGCGCAATAAGGGCCGGCAGCATTAATGGTGGCATTGCTCTGAGGTAACATCGTAATGGTAACGTTATCGGTGGCGCTGCAAATTCCAGAGGATACGGTTAGTATATACGTTTGTGTGCTATTTGCGGTATAAGTAGGTGTTAATGTTGTTGTTCCTGTAAGATTTGTAGTTGGAGTCCAAGCAAAAGTTTCATTTCCTGTATTCGAATTTGTGAACGATCCGTTCAAATTCAAGGTCTGACCTTGACAAACACTTTGATTCAATCCAGCATTAACTATTGGAACACTAATTATCTGTATTTGCGTGTTATCCGATGCAGGACATTGGTTGGGTAAATTCAGCGTGTAAGTGATTGTTAGAGTCCCTGCGCCGGCCGTTAGTGGATTAAACAATCCACTGGACGTATTGATTATACCTGGCCCAGACCAAACTCCTCCGGGAGTTGCTGCCACTAGCGTTTGAAAACCAACATTTGAGCAGAGTGGTCCTATGTCTGTGATTGTTGCGGAGGGTGCATTGTTTACGGTTAAGTTGAAAGTAATGGGGGTTCCTACACAAGCTCCTTGTGTGGGAGTTGCCGTTATTGTTGAAATGGTCTGATTCGTTACTTGGCTTGCTATAAAAGAGGGGATGGTTCCAGTTCCCGACGCTCCAAGTCCAGTGGCTGTGTTGTTATTTGCCCAGGCAACCGTGGTCGTTGGACTGCTTGTTGTCCAAGTAATTGCCGGAACAGTAGCACCTTCACAAAACACACCGGGCGTTGGGGGTGTAATTGTTGGTGCGGGGTTAACAATTATATTGAAATTGCTTGCAGCTCCATTACAGGTTCCTAAATGAGGAACAACGGAAATCGTTGCAGTTACAGCATTTGCCGAGTTGTTCGTCGCGGTAAACGATGGAAGTCCACCGTTTCCAGATGCCGCCAATCCAATACTTGTTTGATTATTCGTCCATGTAAACGTAGCTGCCGCAGGAGTCCCCGTAAAAGTTTGTGCTGGTACGGTTGCGCCTGAGCAAATTGTTATTGGAGATACTGGGGTAAAAGTGGGGGCAGGATTAACTACTACTGGAACAATCTGTTGAGATTGACAACCATTCTGAAGAACAGTAACTGTAAAGTTTCCTGTATTTGTCAATTGAGCACTCGCTATTGTAGGATTGGAGGCTAGAGTCGTTAATCCCGGGCCGGTCCAGGCAACCAAAGCGCCTACGGGTGCTCCGGAAGTAAATGACAATGGACTTCCCACGCACACCGGGCTGTTGGAACTTGGATTAATCACTGGGGTTGGATTAACAACTACCGTTGTAGATCCCGTGCATGTTGCTGCTCCGGTAGCGGTGACGGTATAAACACCTGCCATAGTAGCGTTACAGTTCGGAATGGTAACATTTTGCCCGGTACCTGTAAATCCATTTGGGCCTGTCCAAGTATAGGCCGTTGCTCCGTTGGCCGCTGTTGCATTCAACGTAATAGTTGTACCTGAACAATATGGACCTAAGTTAGATGCCGTAACGCCACAAACTGGTACACAAGATAGGCTGCCTCCTCCTGCAGCCTCGGAAATGGAAACATTACCCGTACATCCACCGAAATTGGTTAATAACATTATAAAAATCTGACCTGGCGTGCCTGTCAAAGTAAACGCGTTATTTGGTGCTGTGGTAAAACTGCAGCTTATTGGGGCTGCCGTTAGCCCAGCGCAGGCGGCGGACAATGTATTAAAAGGACCCCAAACAGCGTAATCCTGGTCACATGGTCCTGTTTGATTAATTGATACCGTTCCACCAGTTCCTACCGTTAGCGTAAACCAAGATGGGTTGGGTTGAGAACCCAAACAACCGTAATTATTTCCAGCAGGAACAGTACCTCCAATAATTGCAGGGAAAGTAACTGGTGTACTTGAGCACAATGGCGTCGCAGTTGAGCAAGTCGGCCCTTGTCCGAATGTTTTAACAGAGATAAACACAAAGAAAAGAGCTACAAAAAAAAGAATATGCTTTTTCAAAA
Source organism: Flavobacteriales bacterium (assembly GCA_044349305.1). GTDB lineage: Bacteria > Bacteroidota > Bacteroidia > Flavobacteriales_D > Sanyastnellaceae > CAIZGX01. The sequence goes on along the minus strand of JBIKRF010000006.1, from coordinate 14,860 downwards.
TGAACGGCTTTTATTAAGGTGTAAGTTCAAGACGTAACAAATCCCGTTTGGGTTGCTCCCGACCTTTCACTCCATCGCAAATATAATTTATAAACACCTAATGAACAATAGATTCAACGTGTAAAACTTGGCCATTTTCATTGTAGCTCGTGACCATCATTTTGCTGTTCGTGATTTCCACGACCATAAAACCCAATGAGGATTGAGCAAAATGGGTAAAATCAAATGGGGTTTGAATAGGTCGCTTGTTTCCCCCACCGCCGGACACAAAATAAGTAACTGTTCCCGCGGGCTTGTGCACCTGCAAGTCATGCTCGTGACCACAGAAGTAACCGTCTACGTGAGTTTCGTTGAATAAACTTTCAAATTTTCGCATGTACTGCCGTTGATTCTTTCTAACCCCACAGGTATACAATGGATGGTGACCAACCACCAACTTCCAATTAGCCGTTGAATTCTGTAATCCGCTTTCAATCCATAGATTTTGACTCAAAGTGTCTGAGACACTCAATTCCGGATAAGCACTACCGGCTGCAATCAAATCCTTTTGGTAAGGATTTGAATCCATGAAAAATAAATCAAGGGTCTGGCCTGTTCCTATTTCAAATTGTTTTTTATAATATTTCGACGGTAGCCTCCAGCGGTTGCTTGTCTGTGAATACAGTATTTCTGCAGAAGGCGCCCCTCTGTAATCATGGTTTCCCAGAACAACATACCACGGACATTGCAAATGTGCTCCGGTATAAACATTTTCATAAGACATGTTCCACAATACATCTTGAATAGAATCTACCCCGGCGTCATAGAAATTATCCCCGGCACTAACAATAAAATCATATTCACAAGCTGCTCCTACCTTCTCCATGGCTGCTGCAACTTTCATTTGATCTGCTTGCCCCCACCAACCCCAATCGCCTATTACAGCAAAACGAACCGTAGAATCACCCGTGCAATCAGGTGCCGATAAACAAGTCGGCCCGCTTTCTCTGCAACTTGTTAATGGTCCAATAAAAATTATTGAGAAACATATTAAGAGAAGAAAACACCTCTTGTTCTTTACGAATTTATTGTTCATTCAAGTTATCGTTTCGTTTTTTTCAAATTTAAGGTTCATTCCTCCTAATTTTGGAAAGTTATGCTAAAACAAGGTCTTCAATTAAAATTACAACAGCGACTTTCACCTCAACAAATTCAGTTGATGAAGATGCTTCAAATTCCTACGATGGAATTAGAACAACGAATCAAAGAAGAAATGGAGAGCAATCCTGCGCTCGAAGAGGGTGAAGAAGAGAAAGAAGAAAACGAGCGCGATGAAGACAATAACGAAGAAGAAAACGATAATCAAGAAGTCGATTTCGACTTTTCAGAATTTCTTTCAGACGACGACGTTCCTGATTATAAATTAAGTGTAAACAACAACTCTGCAGACCAAGAAGATCGAGACATTCCAATTGGTGCGGGAAAAACATTCCACGATTTATTGTATGCACAGATCGGTCTTCGAGATTTAGATGAATCACAATTGCAGCTTGCCGAATACATCATTGGAAACCTTGATGATAACGGCTACTTAAGACGAGAATTACAAGCCGTTGCCAACGACCTTTCGTTCTCTATGAACATTGTTACTTCCGTTCCTGAACTAGAAGAAATTCTTAAGGAAATTCAAGAGCTTGATCCCGCTGGCGTTGGAGCGAGAGATCTAAGAGAGTGCTTATTCATTCAACTGAAACGCCAAGAGAAAAACTCTGCAACTACCGAACTAGCAAAAGTTGTTATTCAAAAATATTTCGACGAATTCACCAAAAAACATTACGACAAGATTTCGAAGAAACTCGGAATTTCAGACGATGAGTTGAAGCCTTCTATTGAACTTATTTTGCACCTAAATCCTAAGCCAGGGAACAGCATGCAAGAGTCGAATAGAACGGTACAACATGTGACACCCGACTTTATGTTAGTCGTAGAAAACGACGAATTACGCCTTCAACTTAATTCTAGAAATGCTCCTGAACTAAAGATTAGCAGGGAGTATAAAGGAATGCTTGACCACTACGCCAAGCTTAAAACAAAAGATCAAAAAGCGAAAGAAGCCCTTCAATTCGTAAAACAAAAAATCGAAAGTGCGAAGTGGTTCATCGATGCCATTCAACAAAGAAATCAAACACTCATGATTTGCATGGAAGCCATTCTTACCATGCAGCGCGAATTCTTTCTTTCAGGCGATGAAACAAAATTGAAGCCCATGATTTTGAAAGACATTGCCGATCGCGTGAACATGGATATTTCAACCATTAGCCGCATGGCGAATAGCAAATATATTCAAACACCTTATGGAACTTATTTGTTGAAATACTTCTTCGCTGAAAGTCTTTCAACCGATGAAGGAGAAGAAGTAAGCTCAAGAGAAGTGAAGCAAATTCTCAAAGATGCCATTGGCGCGGAAGAAAAAAAGAAACCCCTTACCGATGAAAAACTAGGTAAGTTGCTTAACTCGAAAGGTTACAATATTGCGAGAAGAACGGTTGCCAAATACCGCGAACAACTGGGTATTCCTGTGGCACGATTAAGAAAAGAAATGTAATGAGAGAAAAGTTTGTTATTCAGTTTTCGAAATTCCTTTCTTTGATTTTCCATCCACTTGGAATGCCAATGGTAATTTACCTATTGGTTCGATGGATCGATCCATACTACATCGCACCAGCAGAAGCTGATTACTTCGTCTTTCTTTTACTTGGAATTAATATTGTTGCTCCGGCTGCAAGCATTCTCATCATGATCAAATTCAAAATGGTTTCTTCCATTGATTTGCATGATCGCAAGGAAAGATGGGCGCCCTACTTATTGGTTATTTTCTATTACATTTTATCCTACGGACTTCTAAGATACTACGGTCCAACACTTCCAACGGAAGTATTCTCTTTTATTCTTTCCGTAATTATTTCACTGTTGCTTTCCTTAGGAATTAATTTCTTCTGGAAAATAAGTGTTCACATGCTCGGACAAGGAGGTGTTTTCGGATCACTCATTAGCTTAAGCATTTTACACCGCGCCGATGTTTCAATGATTATTATCGCTTGCCTTATGATGGCAGCGCTGACGGGGTTTTCACGACTGCGCCTTAACGCACACACACATCAGCAAGTATACGCAGGTTTCGTTTTGGGTATGATATGCAATTTGGTAATTTTGTGCGGAGAGTGGTTTATTTAACCTGAGTTCTCGTCCAATTCCAAGCATGTGCCAAAGCGTCTTCTATGGTCATCTGACACTTCCACCCCAACTTTTCTTCAGCATACGATGGAACTGCCCAAATTGCCGGAACGTCGCCTGATCTTCTTCCTGTAATTTCTACGTTTAAAGTAACGTTATTTATTTTTTGGAAACGATCAACAACTTCCTTCACACTGTACCCTTTTCCAACGCCTAAATTGAAAATTTCCAATTTCGTCTCTTTCGAAAGATTCAACGCCAAGACATGGGCTTTCGCAAGATCTACTACATGAATGTAATCGCGAATGCAAGAGCCGTCTGGCGTGTCATAATCTTCACCGAAAACAAACAACTTCGCACGCTTTCCAGAAGCCACTTCGCACACCAAAGGAATTAAATTGGTTGGGGCGTCGTTCGTAGACTCGCCAATTTTCGCAGATGGGTGAGCTCCTACTGGATTAAAATATCGCAACACCACCGATTGAAACGCAACGCCGTTTGACGCATCAAAAATCAAATCTTCACAATCTTGTTTTGTTTGGCCGTAAACGGAAGCCGCCGGTAATCGCGGTGTTTTTTCGCTAACCGGATTTATTTCCGGCGTGCCATAAACCGTGCAGGAGCTGGAAAAAACAAATCGCTCAACCGAAAACTCTTCCATCAATTGCAACAAAACTTTCGTTGAACCCACGTTATTGCGCATGTAGGCCTCAGGAATTTTCTGAGATTCTTCAACCGACTTAAAGGCAGCGAAATGAATAACAGAATTGATTTCATAGCTAGAGAATACTCTTCGCATCTCTGACTCATCGGTACAGTCTACTTGCTCGAAGGCTATTTTAACACCCGTTAAATCCTCTAAACTGCTTAGCCTACCAAGGGTTGAATTCGCTAAATTATCTACAATTACTGGAGTGAATCCAGCAGAAATTAATTCTACAACAGTGTGCGAACCTATATATCCCAGCCCGCCTGTAACCAATATCGTTTTACTCTCCATAGCTCGAGCAAAGATAGAAAGATAAAAACTCTGTGGCTTTGAAACCTTTCCTTAATTGCTGCCGTAATAAAAGAAAATTAAAAAATGAACCCCTCAATTCTCCCTTCTACCTCTCACGACAAGAACTACCTTCTTCGCTTGTTAAATGGAAATATCGAAATGATGGGCGTTGTTCTCAATGAAATCTATCACAACATCCCGAATTGTCTTTCAGAGATAAATGCTAGTCTTAAATCTAATGATTCCCTTGGCGTTGTGACCTACGCCTCAAGAGCAAAAAGTGCATTAAGCATACTTCGGGAAGATGAACTTGCTCTGGCCTTTACGAATATTGAGCGTTCCGCTCGCAACGGCGAAATGTCGCTTGCTGAAAACACCTTTTCCTCAGTCTTCGCTACTACTCTTTCACGAATTAGTAGCATGAAAGAAGCTGTTTAGCAGTCATTGGCAAAAACTTCCTTCCTTTTTATTTAAGTTTGTCGGTTCATTCTTTTCTCTATGAAAACCAAAATTGAACTAGCGCTTAATCTCCTCGAGTTAAATAGGCCTGCACAGCTTGTTAGACATTGCGCCGTTGGCGATGGTATAGTTCAATTAGACGGTTCGTTGCTCTTGGAAGCAATTCAAAAATTCGAAAAGAATTACACCTCGTTAAATATTGAAAAATTCGTTCCTGCCTCTGGCGCTGCAACTCGCATGTTCGCTCCACTCAGTGGTGTAGATTTATTAAATCCAAACGACGAAGCGGAATCCTTTTTTCTTCATTTAAGAGACTTTCCTTTCTTCAATTCTATATTGCTCAATTTCGAAAAAGAGGGTCTAGATTATAGTGAAACGAGTGGCATTTCAAGGTATTCCCGTGTGCTCGATTTTCTTTTCAATTTTGGTTACGCAACACTTCCAAAAGGTGCAGTTCCATTTCATGCTTACGGAGAGGAAGAGCGCACGGCCTTCGCAGAACACTGTGTGGAAAGTTCACATTACATGGAACAAAACGGAAAACATGAAATTCATTTCACCATTCCGGCCGAGCACAGACTCCTGGTTGAAAATGTTTTTCATACATTTTTTAAAAATCAAATAAGCAGTATTCGAAAGATATCTTTCAGTTCACAAGACCCTAACACACACATTCCAGCACTTGACAAACACAAAATGCCCGCGCTCAATGAAAATGGAGAAGTGTTTCTGCGTCCAGCCGGACACGGTGCGCTACTCAAAAATTTACAGGAACTAAAAGGCGAATGTGTCTTCATTCAAAACATAGATAATATCACAGAAGCGTCGCATCACGCAGACGTAGCTGCCTATAGAAAGTTAATGGGCGGAGTTCTTTTGGGTCTCGTTGAGGAACGAAACAGTCTCATTCAAGATCTTGAAAAAAACGTTGAACACTCGGAAAACAGAGCAATCGCATTCCTTGAAAAGTGGTTTCAAAAAACAACAACCAATGCTTCTCTGCTTGAACAATTAAACAAACCGATGCGAGTTTGTGGTATGGTAGAAAACACCGGGGAGCCCGGCGGGGGACCGTTCTGGGTGATCGGTGATAACGGATTTGAGTCGAAACAAATCATTGAAAAAGCTCAAATCAACAAAGAAGATGCACACCAATTAGATTTGTTCGAGAAGTCTACTCACTTCAATCCTGTCGATTTAGTTTGTCATTTCTTAGATCATAAAGGAAAGAAATATAATTTAGAAGATTACAGAAATCCAACAGCAGCGCTTGTTAGCGAGAAGCTTATGTTGGGAAAAGCTACCAATGTAATTGAACTTCCAGGTCTTTGGAACGGAGGCATGTGGGGTTGGAATACCGTTTTTGTTGAAATTCCTTCACGTGTTTTTCATCCCGTAAAAACGGTGAATGATCTTTTAAAAAGCGGACACAAACCGAAAGTTTAACTCAACTTCCAAATATCTGAACAGCCCGTCAATTCTGAGTCTGAGTCATTAGACGCAACGATAATTGTTTTGTTTTTCTTTCTTGAAATGACAAATTCGGAAAACCACTTTTCGGCATCTTTATCGAGGTGCGCACATGGCTCATCTAAAAAAACACAAGAAACATCTGATAACAGAGCTGTTCCAAGTTTCACACGCTGTTTCATTCCACTTGAAAAATACTTCAACGCTTTATTCGCATGTTGTTCGAGTTGAAGAATTTCAGGAATCTCATTTACCAAATAAGAAGATTCAAAAGGCTTCAATCCGTGAGTAAATTGAAGATGTTCCAATAGAGTAAAGTCTTCATAAAGCCCCATGGCTGGTGAACAAAGAGAAATCTTTTTCCAAATTTGTTCTGAAGGTGTTCCTTCATAAACGACCAGGCCTTCCGACGCAGAAAGATATCCAGCAATAATTTGAACTAGGGTCGATTTCCCCGATCCATTCTGTCCAACAATACCAATGTGATCTCCAGAACAAAAAGTTCGATTCAAATGACGAAAAATATACTTTCCGCCGTACTTCTTACCAATATTTTGAAGTTCTATTTGCACTTTAGGTAGTCTGAGCGCCACGAACAACGCCCTTTTCAGAACGATCAATAAACGCAAGGACAATTTGTTTTTCTTCTGAATCGGGCAAGGTTTCAATAATCTGCTTCACGCCTGCTCCTAGGCTATTGTTGTGCACAAACAAGACTCTATAAATATCTTCCAATCGAGCCACTTGCTCGTCTGAATAACCCCTTCTGCGAAGTCCAATGCTATTAACCCCAATATAACTCAAAGGTTCGCGCGCTACTTTTACGAACGGCGGAACATTTTTTCTAACCAAAGAACCCCCTGCAACAAACGCGTGATCTCCTATTTCAACAAATTGTTGAACCGCTACAACACCTTCAATAACCACCCAATTGCCAATAGTTACGTGACCCGCTATATTCGCTGAATTTGCAATAACACAATTGTCACCTACAAAAGCATCGTGCGCTAAATGAACATAAGCCATAAGTAAACAATTGCTTCCAACCTTCGTTTTCATGCGGTCTTTCGTTCCGCGATTTAAGGTGCAGCATTCGCGAATGGTTGTGTTGTCGCCAATTTCCACAGTAGTTTCCTCTCCGGCAAACTTTAAGTCTTGCGGAATTGCCGAGATTACCGCTCCTGGAAAAATACGGCAATTCTTACCTATACGAGCGCCATCCATAATGGTCACATTCGGACCTATCCAAGTTCCCTCACCAATTACAACATCGCCATAAATTGTTGTGAAAGGTCCTATCTCGACACCATCGCCAATTTTCGCATCCGGATGAATTTGTGCTAAGTTGCTCATGCGTTTTCAGTTGTTTTTGCTTGTACTTTATCTTTTACGACTTGAGCTAACATTGTAGCCTCTCCTACTTCCTTTCCATTAACATAGGCCACCCCACGCATGTTCACCAACCCTCTGCGAATAGGTGATTCTAGTTTCAAATGGAAAATCACTGTATCGCCTGGAATAACTTTTTGTTTGAATTTCACTCCGTCAATTTTCATGAAATAAGTGCTATACAACTCTGGGTCTTCCACTTGACTTAAAGCGAATATACCACCTACTTGCGCCATTGCTTCAATCTGCAATACCCCAGGCATTACAGGGTTGTCTGGGAAGTGTCCTTGAAAGAACGGCTCGTTCATAGTCACGTTCTTTAAGCCAACAATACTCTCATTATCCATGGCTATTACACGGTCAACTAACAAAAACGGAAAGCGATGAGGAAGCATTTTGCTAATTTGATTGATATCAAAAACCGTTTTGGTTAAATCAAACGAAACCTCAGATTGACGTTTTTTATCCCACGCTTTTAACACTTTTGCAAAAGCAACATTTCCAGCGTGACCAGGTCGTGCAGCTAAAATATGACCTCTTAAAAATTTTCCTGTTAGAGCTAAATCTCCTACTATGTCGAGCAACTTGTGACGTGCAGGCTCATTCTCATATTGAAGTTTTATGGTGTTTAACACCCCTATTCCTTCGACCTTCACGTCAATTTCTTCGCGACCCAACTCTTTTAAAATATCCTTAATCTGTTGATCAGAATATTCTTTATCTACCATAACAATGGCGTTGTCTAAACTTCCTCCCTTAATTAAACCATTTTTAGCAAGAAGCTCCAATTCTCTCAAAAAAACAAATGTTCTACATTTCGAAATCTCTGACGGAAATTGGTCGAGGTTGTACATGTGCGCGTGTTGCGTACCCAGGATTGGCGAGTTATAATCGACCATAACGGTTACTCTATATTCTCCGCCATTCGTTGGCACAGCAAGCATTTCAACGCCTTTCTCATCATCTTCAAATGTGATATTCTCGTCTAATACAATATACTTTCTAGCTGCATTTTGCTCGTCATATCCACCGGCTTCAATTGCCTCAACAAAAGGCCATGAGCTTCCATCCATAATAGGAATCTCCGGACCAGTAATTTGCAAAAGAGCATTGTCTACACGACATCCATAGAGCGCTGCTAAAACGTGCTCTGTAGTATAAACGCGTGCTCCATTCTGCTCTATAGTCGTTCCCCGTTGCGTACCTACAACACGATCGCAATCCGCATCAATCGTCGGAGCTCCATCTAAGTCAACGCGTTGGAATTTATATCCGTGATTTTCCGGTGCGGGGCAAATTGTAAGTGTTACTGGTTCTCCAGTGTGTAAGCCAACTCCATTGAATACGATTGGCGCCTTTACTGTTCTCTGTTTTGAAGACATGCTACAAAATTAGTGTGAATTCAAAGGTAATTCACTTGATTTTCGAATAGATTCTTTTGTTACTTACGAATAGATTGGATAATAGCATCAGCCATTTCCCTTACTTCTTTCTCAGATAATTTTTTCTTCTCAATTGCTTTTAATCGCACAACTGAAAAAACACTGGACAATACGTGTTCAAATTGAAAAGCAACATTCATTTTTTTGAACTTACCGGTCTTCTGACCTTCCTTCAGTAAAGCGGTCAGCGAGGAAAAAGCATCTTCCATTTCCTTGTTCTTGCTGTACAAAGGTGAGTTCCGATATTGAATTACAGCCGAATAACGCAAGGGTGCTGTAGAAAAATAACCATAAAGTGCCAACCAAGCTTGGGTTAAACGTTGTGCTTCTTTTCCTTTCACAGAAAGCGATTCGTGTAAAGCGCGGGCTGCTTCAGTGCACGTTTCCACATAAAGACTCTCGAATAAATCTTCCTTACTCGGAAAGTGATGATAAATCGTACCCACCGCTACGCCTGAAAGCTTGGCTAATTCAGACATTGGAGAAGCATGAAAGCCTCCATTCGAGATTAATTTTAAGGCGGTGTTTACAACCTTATCTCTTCTTGAAATTTCTTTTGCCATAACCGAATGTTCGTTCGGTCAAAGATATTTCCTTTTCTAAACACTCGAGTTGAAACTTTTCACCAACGTCCTTTTAATAAAGAAGAAATTACTAAACTTGCAGAACTAAAATTTGAACACATGTCAATACAAGAAAGAATCAACGAAGATTTAAAAACAGCTATGAAAGCTGGAGAAAAAGATAAGTTAATGGCTCTAAGAGATATAAAAAGCAAACTTCTTCTTGAAATGACCAAGGATGGTGGAGATAACGCGGTAGATGATACAAAAGCAGTTGCTATTCTGAACAAGCTCTTCAAACAACGTCAAGAATCTATCGAAATCTACAAAACTCAAAATCGTCCAGATCTTTTGGAAGAAGAGCAATTGCAAGCAAATGTTATTGCTGCATATCTACCCGCCCAATTAACTCCTGAAGAACTCGAAACTGAAATCAAAAACTTCATTGCACAAGTTGGCGCGACCTCTCCGAGCGATCTTGGAAAAGTAATGGGTGTTGCTTCAAAAGCCTTAACCGGCAAGGCAGATGGAAAAGCAATCTCTGAAACAGTGAAGCGACTTTTAAGCTAACCATGGACATCATTGGTCGTAAAACCATTATTCAACTTCCTCAGTTAGGAGGTGCTAATGTGCGCGCCAAAATAGATACCGGTGCCTTTCGCACTGCAGTTCACTGCGAATCGTGGGCTTTAATGGAAATAAATGGAAAAGAAATTTTAGAAGTGACGATTCAATGGGAGTCTGGGAAACCTGTTGTGCTTCACTTCAATAAATTTCAAAAGCGCACGATAAAAAACTCTTTTGGGCAAACAGAAGAGCGCTATTGCGTTAGAACACTTATTCTCATTCACAAGAAAAAGATTCAGTCTGAAATTTCGTTTACGAACAGATCGGGAATGAGATATCCCGTATTGCTGGGAAGGAAAACAATTGGGAAGAAATTCTTAGTAGACGTTTCGCTGGGGAGTTAAAAAAAAGAGGCCGCCTCTCCCAAAACGACCCCTTTTTAGAATCACTCTTTTTCATGCTAGATGAAAAAAGAATGAATAACTAAACCTTACCTATTTGAAAAAATCTACTCTTTGTTCTCTAGGGAGAGTAAAACTTTTGAATGTTCTCTACAGCATTCATAGTCTTATACCCCAGGTGTTAAATAAAGGTTACGTTTTTTTTAGTTATTTTTGAAAAGCCCAATTTCATTGGGGAAAAACATGGTAGAACGAATAAACGCATATGTGCTTTCAAGCCGAAAATTCAAAGATTCACTTCGTTTGGCGCATGTGTTTACGTTAGAGTCTGGTGTTCAAACCTTTTTATTTCGAACTGGAAAGAAGGGCGAGAACATTTCATTCTTCCAACCCTTGAACGCCATTCAGTTTTCTGGAAAAAAACAAGAGGGGAAATTAGAAATCGCGAAAGACATGAGCCTTAGCGAAGTTTACACGAGCATTCCCTTTCAAGTTGAAAAAACTACCGTCGCCCTTTTCATTGCAGAGTTTCTTTATCGATGCCTCCCGGAGCACTACGTCAATGAAGAAGTCTTTCAGCTTATTCGAAAAACAACGGAACGGCTCGACTCATCTGAAAAAACAGGTACACTTCCTATTCATTTCCTTTCGCAATTCGCCATGGAAATGGGTTTTCTAAGCGATGAATACGAACTAACATTTGACAATACACGTAGCGACGAAGCGCTGCTTCATAAAGCCCTTCAACTTTTCATTTCAACTTCTATTGAACAGGAAGTCCAAAGCGCATTAAATCGCGATCAACGCAAGGTCTTGCTTGAAGAGCTTATCGCTTTTTGTTCCTCGCATCTCGACACTTCTATTCGGTTGAATTCGTTGGAAATGTTTCACGAAATTTTCGATTGAACTTCTGTTATCTTCGCAATGAAATGAAGTTCGCAGATATCATTGGACAGAAAGGCGTAATTGACCGTTTGCGCAAAGCAAAATCGGAAGATCGTGTTGCGCATGCCCAACTTTTTCTCGGTCCGGAAGGTTCAGGAAATCTCGCACTTGCTCTCGCCTATGCGCAATTCTTAAATTGCCCTAACGCTACACCCGAAGATTCGTGCGGCACTTGTCCCACTTGCAGAAAGAACAGTTCATTTCAATTTGCAGATCTTCACTTCAGTTTTCCCTATTTCAATAAAACGGGATCGAAAGAAACCATCTCTGATGACTTCGGAACGGAATGGAGAAATCGACTTCTGCTTTCGCCTTATTTCGGTGTTGAAGACTGGACCAAGGAGCTTTCAAAAGACAACAAGCAACTTATTTTTTCGGTTCCTGAAGCCGCGAACATTGTAAGAAAGCTTTCTTTGAAATCGTTCGAAGGCGGCTATAAAGTCATGGTTATTTGGATGGCTGAAATGATTGGTGAAGGCGTTGCAAACAAGCTTTTGAAAATCGTTGAAGAACCTCCTGCTAATACGTTGTTTTTCTTCGTTGCCAATTCATCTGAAAATATTCTGAACACGATTCTATCTCGTGTTCAAGTAATTCAAGTGCCGAAAATAGACGAAGCGTCTATCTCGGCAGGACTGAGGCATTTGGGAGTCGACGAGCATAAGATTCCAGACATTGCGCACTACTCAGACGGTAGTTGGGACGTGGCTCTTCGCCTTCGCGACAACAACGATCCGAACGAGTTTTTAGCCATGCAATTCCAGACATGGATGCGTCATTGTTATTCGAAGAAAATTCCTGCTTTGCACGCTTGGTCTGAAAAAATGGCCGAGTTAACACGTGAGGATTTGAAGCACTTCCTGTTGTACGCGCTCGATCAGATGCGACAAAACCTCGTTTTGAATTATACATCTGAAAACATCTCTCGCTTCACTTCCAGTGAAAAAGCCTTCGCACAAAAATTCTCGCCGTTCATCAACCACTTGAACATTGAAGACATCATGCTCGAATTAGAATCGGCTCACCGAAGTGTTGGTCAAAACGTCAACAATAAAATTCTCTTCTTCGAATTATCTATGCGCATTTTCCGATTGTTGAATCGAAAAGAAAAGGCATAAAAAAACACCTCCGAAGAGGTGTTTTGTTTTTGAGGTCCCGAGCGGATTCGAACCGCTGTACGAGCTTTTGCAGAGCTCTGCCTAGCCGCTCGGCCACAGGACCCTTGCGAATGGCAAATATACATTCATTCTTGAATAATCCGAATCTTTTCAATACTCTTCGTTGTAAATAATTGTATTTTCGCTGAAAACCCGTTTTATGAATAAAAAAGTTGCCATTATAGTTATAAGCATTTTAGGCGTTTTGTGTCTAAGCCTTGCCTTTTGGGTGAAAGTCAGTCGTGACCGAATTGTTGCTTTAGAAAATAGCATGGGTGCGTTAAACGTGCTTGCAATGGATGCCGCGAATGCCACTCCAGAACAAATCATTGAGCTGTATAAGTTAGCGGAAGATTCGTTAACCAATATGAAAATGATGTATGACACACTTACGACCGACAACACAGAAATGATGGCACAAATTGAAGCGCAGCGTACGCAAATCGATGGGTTGTTGAAACGCGCTAAAAACAAAGACTACGACATTAAAAAACTCCTTGCCGAAACCCAAACCTTGCGCAACATAATGAAGGGGTATATTCATCAAATCGACTCGCTTCAACGCGACAACGACCGTTTATTCGCTGAAGGACAGGAAGCAAAACAACAAGCCGTGGCCGCAGAAAACAGAAGCAAAACATTAGAGACCGATTTAAACTCAACTAAAGAAATTGTAAAGGCCGGATCGGTATTGTCTACTGGCGGATTTTACTCTACAGGTGTTTTTGCGAGAAACAGTGGTGCTGAAGCGGTGACCGAGCAAGCAAGAAAATCGACTATGATTAAAACATCATTCACCCTACGTGAAAATAGAATTATTCAACCTGGAAGAAAAACACTCTACCTTAAAGTTATTGGTCCCAACGGAAGCACGCTATCAGGTAAAGGCGGTGGAAGCTTTACTGCTACAGGACAATCAGACACGTTCGGTGCTTCTCGTGAAATCGATTACCAAGGTCAAGATACAGACGTAAGTATTTACTTCACTCCAACTTCAACACTCGATAAAGGCTCATACCGTTTAGAGATTTATGAAGGGGGAAATCTAATCGGAAAATCAGAGGTGGTTCTTAAATAAGCATCATGAAAAAAGCCCTGAAAATTGTTCTCATTGTTTTCGGTTCAATTGGGCTTCTTATCGGTGTGCTTTACTTGACGGGCAATGGATATTTGCCGCGCGGAATTTATTGCACTTATTTGCACGGGAAGATTAAACCCGACATTGACGACCAATCTTTTTTCGATACAAGGAAAATAAACCGGGGGGAAGCCATAAATCTTCCAGCCAAATTAAAAATCTTGTCGAACGAAAACATTGCGTTCTTAAACTCCAAAGAATCTGAAGCGTTTTTGGTTTTTAAGAACGACACCCTTGTGTCTGAATGGTACGGCAGCTACGGTGCAGATTCAACGCATTGGAATTCTTTTTCCATGGCAAAAAGTGTTATTTCTCTGCTTGTTGGTTGCGCCATTGAAGATGGGAAAATTTCTTCTCTACAAGATCCTGTTTCAAAATACATTCCTTGGAGCGGAAACGATGTAACGTTGGAACAACTGCTTCACATGAGCAGCGGAATTCCCTTCGGAGAGAGCTATAGTAGCCCTTTCGGTTATATGGCTAAGGCCTATTACCACACAGATTTAAAAGCCATCACTACGCCTTTTAATGTAGAGCAAACACCCGGTTCGTATTGGTCTTATGAAGGTGGAAATACTGTTTTGCTCGGAATGGTGCTTGAAGCAGCAACTCAAAAGAAAATATCGAACTACTTCGAAGAAAAAATATGGACGAAAATAGGCACGGCCTCTCCGGCCTATTGGAACCTAGATACGGAAAATGGTTTTGAAAAGCCGTTCACGGGAGTGTATGCTACCGCCAAAGATTTTGGAATGCTCGGTCAATGCATTCTTCATCACGGAAAAGTAAATGGAGAAGAAATCATCGACTCTACCTATTTAGCCCAATCGTTTGAACCTTGGGCCGTTCAAGACGGAAAAAATTCAGTCTGTGATTGGTACGGTTTGCATTGGTGGATGGGCGAAGTAGACGGGGTGAAATTCAAATCAGCCCGAGGAATGCGCGGTCAATACATCGCGATAATACCTGAGAAAAACATGGTAATTGTGCGCATTGGTCATCAACAATCGAAAGAACGAATAGGACAAATGTCGGTAGATTTATTCACCTACATAAGAATGGGGTTAGCATTCTAGTATGCTCGTGCAGTGCGACCTTCCATGTAATTGATGAAAG
>JBIKRF010000005.1:0-63019 GCA_044349305.1 Flavobacteriales bacterium | reverse complement strand
ATACTGAAAGATCCGAAATTGTTGATTCTTGATGAAGCTACGTCCGCACTCGATTCTGAAAACGAACGTGCTGTTCAATTGGCTCTTGACGAACTCATGAAAAACAGAACTTCTTTGGTCATCGCTCACAGACTTTCAACGATTCGAAATGCAACAAAAATTATTGTACTCGACGGAGGAAAAATTGTGGAAATAGGAACTCACGAAGACCTCATGAAAAAAGACAGTGCCTATTTGAAGATGGTTGAATTACAAGAAAGAGCAAAATAAAGTTATCTTCGTTTCTTTTCAATATGCGCAGATCTTGGTTGTATGAAATTCTTAAAATCGTTGTTGTGTTTGGGGTTCGACTCTTTCACAGAAAATTTCGTGTTGTCGGTTACGAAAATTTAAAGGGAAGTACGATTCCAACAATTGTTGTTGGAAATCACCAAAACGCTCTGCTCGACCCCATCCTTTGCTGTTCAATACTTAACCAGCAACTCCATTGGTTAACACGTTCAGATGTATTCAAACCTGGTCTTGTCACAGCGATTCTCAAAGGTGTTAACATGTTACCTGTCTATCGGGAAAAAGACAACGTTGCAGACCTAAGAGATCGCAACGAATTGATTTTTCAAGAGTGTTATAAGCGCTTAAAACAAGGAAAATGGATTAGCTTATTTCCCGAGGGGACTCACAAAGGAAAAAAATCATTGAACACGCCCTTGAAAAAAGGCATCGGTAGATTGATTATTGGCACCTTCGAAGCAAATCCGGATTTACAACAGATAAGAATATTACCGCTCGGTTTAGAATATTCTGATTTCCTCGAGAAAGATGGCGATTTCATGTTGCGTATAGGAACTCCAATCTTGATTTCAAAAGAAGATTATACAACTGCTAATAAAGCCATTTGGGCCAATGAACTGGTTACTGAAATAAGTAGTCATTTGCAAGCTGTAATGACCGACATTCGGAACGATGAGTATTATGAAGAGTATATAACGATTCAAGACCTCATGCATTTCGTTTATCCGCATAATGATTGGCATGAAAACGTTGTCCTTTATCAGGACTTGGTTAACGCAAAAACGTTTGAAAAGACTTCGCTTCTTGAAACAATTAAAGCATTCAATGCAATCAGCGCAGAGCTCGGTTTTTCAAATAAACTAGAGTTAGAAAAGAAACAGTGGCGAATATGGAACACCATACGCGTATTTCTTACTGCGCCATTTACGATGGTAGGAAAAATTGTGTTCTTTCTTATTTCTAGATTCACAGAGAACTTCGTTCAAACCAAAATCAAGGATGAACTTTTTCGAAATTCTATTCGAATTTCATTCAAAATGTTTTTTAGCATTCCGTATATTTTATTCATCGCCATCTTGTTTCCAATCTTTGGAGTGAATTATATTTTAGGTGTAATTGCTTTGCTTATTGTGGGAATATTTGAGGTGAGATCACGCATGCGCCTTGACAGATTCAAAAAAATAATCCAGTACAAGAGAGATTGCGAAAATCGCGCAGCCGATTATTCCAACTGGAAGGCTGCTCAAGATCAATGCATTTCTCAATTAAAACAAATTTGCAATGAACAGAATTAATAGCATTCAACACCTAGGTGTTGCAGTTCAAGATATAGATGCTTCATTGAAGTATTACCGTAAGATTTTCGGGATGAATATTCCGTTTTTTGACAGTGTTCAACCTGCGCCACTTATGGATTGCTACACGCATGAAAAAACCATTACGAAACGCGCAAGCATGATCATGAACCTTCAGGGCGGCTGTGCCATGGAAGTTATTCGTCCTACCACTTTCGAACCCCGCAAGGCCGATTTTCAAATTAAGGTAGGCGATCTTCATATCTTCCAAATACACATGAAGTCGCGCGATGTGAAAAATATGCATGCCCATTGCAAAAACAATGGCGCGCGCAATGTGAGCGAAATTCAACTTAATCCTGCCCAGCAGCAAGTCTTCGATTTAACGGATATTGACGGGAATTTTTTCCGTGTTGAACCTACAAAAGAATGCTACAGAGACATGGGCCACCCGAGCAACGGCGTTGCGGGTTGTAGCATTGGTGTTACCAATATGGTGGCAGCAATGAATCTTTATTCAAACTTATTGGGATACGACGAAGTTGTTTTCGACCGCACAGGAACGTTCAACGATTGGGGACATTTACCCGGAGGAAAAGAACAGTACCGTCGTGTTCGATTGAAGCAATCGGCTCCAACCGGTGGCGGATTTGCACGAGTAATGGGAGAGACATTTATTGAACTCGTTCAAGCATTAGACCGCGTTCCTGCGAGAACTTTCAAAGGTCGAATTTGGGGAGATTCAGGATTTGTTCACTTGGGTCTCGATGTGAAAGGAATGAAGAAACTAGGAGCCAATTTAGCTGAGCAGGGTTTTCCATTTAGATGCGATAGCAACGATGCATTGAGCATGGGACAAACTAAAGTGCATTGCACTTACATTGATGATCCCGATGGAACACTTATCGAATTAATCGAAGTATACAAAGTACCTATCGTGGAAAAATGGGGAATATTTTTGAATGTAGAAAAACGTGATCCGTTAAAGCCGCTTCCTAACTTTATGCTGAACGCACTTCGATTCTCGCGAATCAAAGACTAACGCGCTGCTTGTCGTTTTAATATTTTTCTGAAAAGTTTTGGGAAATACCTGTGCAGGAATAACGCCCGCAGCTCCTTTCCTCCTACACCAAATTCTCTTTTTCTAGCAGCGATGCCCGATAAAATTTGATTGGCGCATTCTTCAGAAGAAATTCCTTGTGCTTGATTGTTATCCATTTCTCCTGTTGGATTTCCGGTTTTATCCAAGGCGTGTTTCGAAATTTCAGTAGCAATAAATCCCGGTGTAACAAGGGTAACTTGTAAGCCTTGATCCTCAACTTCCATACGCAGCGAATCAAAAAATCCATGCAACGCATGCTTCGATGCTGAGTAAGCAGAGCGCAAGTAAAACCCCCACTTTCCAGTTAGGCTAGAAATGGCTACTATGTGTCCCGTTCTTCTCTTAAGCATTTGAGGCAAAACTGCCTTAGTCATTTGCACATGGCCGAAGTAATTCACTTCAAAAATTTTTCTATCGTTTTCAATAGATGTTTCAGCAGTTAACGAACGCTGACTAATTCCTCCATTGTTGAACAACAAGTCTATTTCAAACTTTGAGAGCACTTCATTCGAAACCGTTTCAATTGAAGAGGCTTGAGTTAAATCCAAGGGAAAAATATGAACCTTTTCAGGAAAAGCACAAGTTCCCTTTACGCGTTCCAATTCTTCTCTTCTTCGTGAAGAGATAAGAACTGTTGCACCAGCGGCATTGAAAGCCTTTGCGACAGCCTCACCAATGCCACTGCTAGCGCCAGTAATCCAAATCACCTTATTCTGAAATTGTCCCATTTTTATATCATTTCCGCGTTAAGAAAACTTAACTTTAGGTTAACCTAGAGCAGGGTGCGAATCTATGAAAACACTCCTACCTTCGTGGTGAATAATTCGATTCAAAGATTGCAATAGAATGGCAAAAAAACCAAAAATACTTTGTGTAGACGACGAACAAGACATTCTTGATTTGCTCACATTTAATTTGGAAAAAGAAGGGTACGACGTATGCACAGCATTGAACGGAAAAAAAGGTCTTGAAGTAGCTAAGCGCGAACTTCCTGATTTAATTATTCTTGATGTGATGATGCCTGAAATGGATGGCATGGAAACATGCAGAGAAATTCGCGAGATTCCTTCACTTCAAAATGTTGTCATCACTTTTCTTACCGCTCGCAACGAAGATTACAGCCAAATCGCAGGATTTGAAGCTGGTGCAGATGACTTTATTACCAAGCCTATTCGCCAACGTTTGCTCGTTTCGAAAATCAAAGCTTTGCTTCGCAGATCAGGTCCAACTGACGTGAAAAAAGAAATGAGTATTGGTGGAATTGAAATTGATCGAGATAAATATTTGGTTACCAAGGACGGGGTTCAGATTCAACTTCCTAAAAAAGAATTTGAACTTTTGGTATTGTTATCAAGCGCTCCAGGTCGCGTTTTCACTAGAGAAAATATTTTGAATTCTATCTGGGGAAACGACGTTATTGTTGGAGACAGAACCATTGATGTTCACATTCGCAAACTGCGCGAAAAATTAGGCGACGAAAATTTTAAGACAATTAAGGGAGTTGGTTATAAATTCGAAGCGTGAATGTTCGAACTCCAAAACAAGTAGCCCTCTCCTCTGCACTTTTCGTTGTGCTGCCCCTTGCAACCGTCTATTTTGTTATTGCATACCTTCTTGAACGAGATTTCGAAATAGAATTACTCTTGCTTTTCATTGCATTGGGTATGTCTATTACCTATTTCGTTGTATACACCTTCATTGAACGATTCCTCTACAGCAAGGTTAAGGTAATTTATAAAACCATTCACTCCTTTAAAACCCAGTCTGAAAAAAAAGGACTGGAAATGAGCACAGACATTCTAGCTGAGGTGAATCAAGATGTTGCGCATTGGGCGGAAGAAAAAATCGGAGAGATCAAAGACCTCCAAAATGCAGACAACTTCCGAAAAGAGTTTGTAGGCAATCTGGCTCACGAATTAAAGACACCCATCTTCAATATACAAGGATATCTAGATACCCTTGCCGATAACGATGACATGGATCCAGAACTTCGCAAGAAATTCCTAGAAAGAGCCATCTCAAGTTGCGAACGTTTGGAACATTTAGTTTCAGACTTAGATGAAATTTCACGTTTGGAAAGTGGTGCTGTACCATTAAAAATTGTTCGATTCGACATTCTTCAACTCGCACATGAAGTGAGTGATTCATTGGAAAAATTCGCAAGCGAGAAACACGTCACTCTTTTCGTAAAAAACGGACCATTCAACGAATTGTGGGTAGAAGCCGATCGCAATAAGATTGAACAGGTGCTCATTAATCTTATCGTAAATAGCGTGAACTACGGCATTGAAGGTGGAGAAACACGCATTCGTTTTTACGATATGAATGACAATGTTCTTGTTGAAGTGGCAGACAACGGTATTGGTATTGCAAAAGAACATTTGGCGCGTCTTTTCGAGCGATTCTATCGCGTTGATAAAAGTCGATCGCGTCATGAGGGAGGTTCAGGATTGGGGCTTGCTATATGCAAACACATTATCGAAAATCACCAACAAACATTAAGCGTTCGAAGTACAGAAGAAGTAGGAAGCACATTCGGCTTCACGATTAAAAAATCGAATTAACTTTTTGTAGCGCCAAGCATACTTTACTTTTGCCGAAACAAAATTCCCCGAGAAAGCAATCTCGGGGTTTACTCGTTTGATGAAGCACTTATGAAACCACGTCTTTCCGTTTGGGAAAAAGAAATAGCCTCGATTGAGAATAAAATCGCAGAAGATAAAAGTAAACTTCATTTAAGAGGCTTAGCTGGAAGTGCTCCTGCGTTCATTTGCAGTGCTTTTTATTCCTCTTCTCCGGTTACTCAATTGGTAGTGCTCGACGATAAAGAAAAAGCAGCC
This sequence comes from Flavobacteriales bacterium, assembly GCA_044349305.1. Taxonomy (GTDB): domain Bacteria; phylum Bacteroidota; class Bacteroidia; order Flavobacteriales_D; family Sanyastnellaceae; genus CAIZGX01. The sequence continues at coordinate 57,491 of JBIKRF010000005.1, read as the reverse complement.
TATTTCCTCAACGACCTTGAGGCCATTCTTGAAATTGGGTCCGATGAAAAAGAACAAGAGAAAACGCCTGGACTCTTTTTCCCACGAACCGCTCGTCTGGCCTATGATGTAGAGACTACGCAGAACGCAAACATCGCCATTCGCACAGAGGTGCTGAACAAGCTTCAGAAGAATAGAAAAAACTACATCGTTGTATCCTATCCAGAAGCTCTGTTTGAAAAAGTAGTCACCCATCAAGAACTTGAGAAAAACACATTCAGTATTGATGTGGGGCAATCGTACTCGATGGATTTCATTGACGAAGTATTCATTGAATTTCAATTTGAAAAAGTAGATTATGTATACGAACCAGGACAGTACGCCGTGCGCGGAGGTATCGTCGATGTTTTCTCTTTCAGTTATGAAAATCCCTACCGCATTGAGTTTTTCGATGAAGAAGTAGAAAGCATTCGAAACTTCGATCCAGCAACACAGTTGTCGGTGAACAAAATGACCAAGGCCATTATTGTTCCGAATACACATTCAAAACATTCCGAAGAAGTACGCATCGGGCTTCTCGATTTCCTTCCTTCCAACACCGTCGTTTGGATGAGCAATACGGAATCTTCCCTTGCGCAATTTCAAGCTGAAATGGAAAAGGCAGAGGAGCGATTCAACAAGCTTTCAGCCAATCTTTCGCACGATAAACCCGACGCGCTTTTCACTTCAAAACACGAATGGTTAAAGCAGTTGGAAGACAAACGTGTGATTGAATTCGGAAGCAAGCGTCAATTCCTTGGAGAAACCGAAGAGTTCCATTGCACGCCTCAACCTTCCTTCAACAAGAATTTTGAATTGCTTGCCGAGCATTTGGAGAATCTCATTCAACAAGGATACAAAGCCCACATTGTTGCTGGACAGTCGAAACAATTGGAACGACTCGATCAGATTTTTCAAGACAAGAGAAAGGATATCGCATACGTTCAAGAGATACTTGAAATTAGCGAAGGGTTCATGGATCAGAATAAAAAAATTCTGTACTACACCGACCACCAAATCTTTCAACGTTACCATCGTTTCAAACTGAAAGAAGGTTTCAAAAAAAATAAAGAAGCGCTCACACTGAAAGAAATTCTTGCATTGCAGCCGGGAGACTATGTGGTGCACATAGATCACGGAGTAGGCCAATTCAGTGGGTTGCAGAAGATTGATGTAAATGGAAAAGAACAAGAAGCCATTCGCTTGACATACAAAGGCGGTGACATTCTGTACGTAAGCATTCACTCGTTGCATCGCATTAGCAAGTTTACCGGAAAGGAAGGAACTGCACCTTCCATGGACAAACTTGGAAGTAACGCTTGGCAAAACTTAAAGCGCAAAACGAAAACGAAGGTGAAAGAAATTGCCTTCGATTTAATTAAGCTATACGCGAAACGGAAGTCAACGAAAGGCTTCGCATTTCAGCCCGATACATACATGCAAACGGAACTGGAAGCGTCCTTTATGTACGAAGACACTCCCGATCAATACAAGGCTTCTGTTGCGGTAAAAGAAGACATGGAAGCAGCTTTCCCTATGGATCGTTTGGTATGCGGGGACGTTGGATTCGGAAAAACTGAGATTGCCATTCGCGCAGCGTGCAAAGCGGTGGCCGACGGAAAGCAAGTCGCAGTGCTCGTTCCAACAACTATTCTTTCCATTCAACATTACAAGAGTTTCAGATCGCGATTGAAAGATTTTCCAGTAACCATAGAATACATCAATCGTTTCAAAACAGCGAAGCAAAATTCAGAAACGTTAGAACGCGTAAAAAATGGAAAAGTAGACATCCTCATTGGCACCCATGCAATACTTGGAAAACGTGTAGTATTCAATGATCTTGGATTGATGATTATTGACGAAGAACAAAAGTTCGGAGTCGCTGCGAAAGACAAATTAAAAACATTGCGTGCGAACGTAGATGCATTAACGCTTACTGCGACGCCCATTCCAAGAACGTTGCAGTTCTCGCTCATGGGTGCGCGTGACTTGAGTATTATTCAAACGCCTCCACCAAATCGCGTTCCCATTCGAACCGAATTAATTCCATTCGGGGAAGAAATTGTTCGCGACGCCATAAGCTACGAAGTGCAGCGCGGTGGTCAAGTTTTCTTCGTGCACAACCGCGTTCAGAACTTACGCGAAATGGCCGGATTGATTCAACGCGTTTGTCCGGATGTTCGCATTGGCATTGGCCACGGACAATTGAGCGGTGAAGACTTGGAAGAGGTGATGAACAAGTTTATTGAAGGAGAATTCGACGTGCTCGTTTCAACTTCCATTGTTGAAAGTGGTATTGACATTCCGAATGCGAATACCATTATCATTAACGATGCGCATCACTTCGGAATGAGTGATCTTCACCAATTGCGCGGACGCGTAGGACGAAACAACAAGCAAGCATTTTGTTACTTGTTAAGTCCGCCTACGCACATGCTTACCGACGATGCGAAAAAACGCTTGACAGCCATTGAGCAATTCTCTGATCTTGGTTCCGGAATGCACATTGCCATGCGTGACTTAGATATTCGCGGCGCAGGAAATTTGTTAGGCGGTGAACAAAGCGGATTTATTAATGAATTGGGATTCGAAACGTATCAGAAAATTTTAGATGAAGCCCTTCAAGAATTGAAGCAAGAACATTTCCAAGAATTGTATGAAGAGGAAATGAAGAAGAACGCAACATTCGTGAAAGACACAGTGCTTGAAACCGACTTCGAATTGCTTATTCCAGATGAGTATGTTGGAAATATTTCGGAACGTATTGCGCTGTACAAAGCGCTCGACGACATGGAACACGAAGAAGAGATTCAAAAGTTCTCGCAAGACTTGGAAGATAGATTCGGCCCTATTCCGAAGCCTGTTACTCAATTGATAGACACCATGCGTTTGCGTTGGAAAGCGCGAGAAATTGGTTTCGAAAAATTGGTGTTGAAGAGTGGGAAGATGATTGGTTATTTCATTTCGAAACAAGACTCTCCATTTTACCAAAGCGATGCCTTCACGCGTGTATTGAACTTCATTAAGCTGAATCCGGTTGCTGGAAAAATGTATGAGAAAGACGACACCCTTCGCATTGCATTTCCAGATGTAACAAACATGGATAAAGCCAATCGCCTACTTAACGCGCTAACGGAAGGTTCTAAATTGTAATCAAGCCCACTATTATCGTAAATTTGCACACTTTCAAAAACTATTATGACATCACCAAGAGTTCGTGTTCGTTTTGCTCCTAGCCCAACAGGCCCCTTGCACATGGGTGGAGTGCGCACTGCGTTATACAATTATCTTTTCGCTAAGAAGCACGGCGGAGATTTTTTAATTCGAATTGAAGACACCGACCAAACACGCTATGTTCCGGGTGCTGAACAATACATTTTAGATTCATTGAAGTGGTGCGGCATCGAGCCTACCGAAGGTGTTGGTTACGGCGGAAAGCACGAGCCTTACCGTCAGAGCGAAAGAAAACCAATGTACAAAGCGTATGCTTTGGAATTGATTGAAAAAGGCTGGGCATACTACGCATTCGATACCCCAGAAGAATTAGATAACATTCGCAAGCAAGCGGAATTGGCGAAGATGCCGAACTGGCAATACAACAGCATTTCGCGCATGACCATGAAGAACTCCTTAACCCTTCCAGCAGACGAAGTTGCTGCTCGATTGGAAAAAGGAGATCCGTTTGTGGTGCGTTTCAAAATGCCACGCAACGAAGAAGTAAGATTTCAAGATATTATTCGTGGATGGGTGGTGTTCTCAACGAACGAACTCGACGACAAAGTTTTATATAAGTCAGATGGAATGCCAACCTATCACTTGGCCAATATCGTAGACGACCACACCATGGAAATTAGCCACGTTATTCGTGGTGAAGAGTGGTTGCCTTCTGCACCGTTGCACGTAATGATGTACAGAGCGTTTGAATGGGAAGCCCCGTTGTTCGCGCATTTGCCGTTGATCTTGAAACCAGACGGCAACGGAAAATTGAGCAAGAGAGATGGAGATCGTTTAGGATTTCCGGTGTTCCCGCTTCAATGGACTGATCCTGAAACAGGAAATATTTCAAGCGGATACCGCGAAAGTGGATACCTTCCAAAAGCCTTCATTAACATGTTGCTTTTATTGGGATGGGCACCGAGCAACAACCAAGAGATTTTCACTTTGGATGAAATGGTTGAAGCTTTCACCATTGAACGTGTTGGAAAATCGGGTTCGAAATTCGATCCGGAAAAAACCAAATGGTTCAATCAACAATACATGCGCAACACGCCACGTGCTGAGCTTGCAGACATGATTATGCCTTCCGTTATTGAAAAAGGATACGACGTTGATAAGGCCTACGTGGAAGGTGTTATTGAGCTTATGCTTGAGCGCGCAATCTTCCCGAAAGACTTATTAGACGGTGAATACTTGTTCCTTGACCCAACTTCTTACGACGCAGATGCGGTTGCCAAGAAATGGAAAGTAGGAGAATCTGCAACCATTCTTCAAAAATGGGCTGCGGTGCTCGAAACGCTCGAGCCATTCACGGTAGAAACAATTGATGCTGCGATGAAGCAATTCTTGGCAGATAACAACTTAGGAATGGGTGCTGTTATGCCGTTGTTCCGTATTGCACTTACAGGAGTGCTTACAGGTCCTGGAGCTTCACATGTTGCTGCATTGGTTGGAAAAGAATTCGTTTTGCCACGCATTCAAAAATGCATTGAAACCCTGGGCTAAAATGAAAATTCAATTGAACAACATTCAGGTTCGTGCGCACCACGGATGCTGGAAAGAAGAAGAAGTTATTGGTGGCGATTACCGCGTGGATGTTTGGATTGAAGGGGCTTTCGAAGTGTCGGCTGAAACAGACGACCTAGAAAAAACCATCGACTACGTTGCTGTAAAAGAATTGGTTTATGCTGAAATGAAAGTAAGGGCCAAGTTGATTGAAACGGTTTTGGTTCGCATGCACAGAGCCATGAAACTTCGTTTCCCGAACGCTCATTCGGTTGGAATTCGTTTGACGAAAATCAACGCGCCTATGGGTCACCAAGTGGAAAGCGTTAGTGTGGAAATGGAAGGTTAAACGAGTTTGTTCGCTACCAAGTATTCTGCAATCTGAACTGCATTTGTAGCGGCCCCTTTGCGAAGATTGTCGCTCACTATCCAACAATTTAATGTATTCGCTTGCGACTCGTCTAAGCGAATGCGTCCAACAAACACCTGATCACTTTCCGCTGCGTGAATCAAAGGCATTGGATATAACTTTTGTTCAATATCGTCTACTACTTCAACGCCAGGAAATGCACTCAACACTTCTTTGACTTTCGCTAAATCCGGCGTTCGTTCAAATTCAATGTTCACCGATTCTGAATGTCCGCCCATAACCGGAACACGCACTGCCGTTGCTGTCACAGCAATTGAATCGTCTTCCATAATTTTCTTCGTTTCGAGGATCATCTTCATTTCTTCCTTCGTGTATCCGTTCGATTGGAACACATCGATTTGAGGAATGAGGTTCATATCTATCGTGTGAGCATAAGCCTTTTCGCCTTCCTTTCCAACACGCTCGTTCATCAATTGATCCACAGCAACTTTTCCTGTTCCCGTCACACTTTGATAGGTTGAAACAACTACTCGTTTGATTTTATACAAGTCATGCAGCGGCTTCAAGACCATTACCATTTGAATGGTGCTGCAATTCGGATTTGCGATAATCTTGTTATGCGCATTTATGCTGCTTGCATTGATTTCTGGCACTACCAATGGAATGCCCTCAGCCATTCGCCAAGCACTACTGTTGTCTATGACTACACATCCGGTGGCTGCAAATTTCGGTGCCCACTCTAAACTCGTTTCTCCTCCAGCTGAAAACAAGGCAATATCCGGAGAAGCAGCAACTGCAGTAGCTAGAGAAACTACCGACCATTCTTTTCCACAACAAGAAACGGTTTGTCCAACGCTCTTTTCCGAGGCAACTGGAATGATTTCATCGTAAAGAAATTTTCGCTCCTCGAGAATTTGGAGCATCTTTTTTCCAACCAATCCGGTAGCACCTACAACTGCAATTCGCATACATATGTTTTTCACGAAATTACTACTTGTGCATTTTAGTTTCGACAGAATAATCACAAAACATTTAACATGCACTACAAAAAACTAGTACCTTTTGCGCTTGCACTTTCTTCGTGCACTCCCATACCCGCCCAAGTCAACGAAAATTTCAGCGATGGCGATTTTATTTTCAATCCGACTTGGAACGGTTCCAATTCAGAATTCATGATCAATGCCGTTTACGAACTACAGCTGAACAACACTGTTGGCGGACAAAGTCAACTTTCAACTCCAACTGTTGATTCTTCCATAGATAACAAAGAATGGCGCATTTCTGTGAAGCAAACGTTCTCTGGAAGCGACAACAACCACAGCCGGATTTATTTGGTTGCGAATGAATCTAACCTATCATTTGCAAACGCAACTTCAGGTTCGAATAGCTTTGGCTATTTTCTAAAACTCGGTGAGGCAGGCTCAACAGACGCTATCAAATTCTTCCGAGACGATGGTCCTCTTGGTATTGTTGAAATCGCCGCCGGAACTCCCGGACTAATAGCGTCTTCCTTCAACCTTTGCATTCAAGTCTTAAGAGACAATCAAGGAAACTGGAACGTGAACGCCGATCCGATGGGAGGAACAAATTTCATCTCTGAAATTTCCATTTTCGACAACACCTATAATCAAACTAACTTCATTGGCTTAAGTTGTATCTACACTGCATCGAATGCAACAAAGTTTTATTTCGATAATATCTATTTTGGAAATCCCATTATTCCATCTATTCCGAATAAACCGAACGTTCGTTCGGTTGTTATCAATGAAATATACGCTGACCCCACTCCATCAAATGGATTGCCCGATGCGGAATACATTGAACTTCTCAACGCCGATTCAATTCCTTTTGAATTATCGGGATGGAAATTGGTGAATTCTACAACCGAGAAAACACTTCCACCGTTCTTTCTCAATTCGCAACAGCACGTCATTATCTGTGATGCCAACAACGCTGCATTGTTTCCCAACTCCATTGGAATTCCAGCTTTTACAGCTTTAACCAATTCCGGAGACAGTTTAACTTTACTTGATCCTAACAACACTGTCATTGATATTGCCACCTACACAGACGATTGGTACAACAGCAGCGAAAAATCAGAGGGAGGATGGAGTTTAGAGCAAATCAATCCGTATAAAATCTGTAGTGGGAAATTGAATTGGTCCGCGTCGAATAATGTAATTGGAGGAACTCCAGGAATTCAGAACAGCATCTATAACAACACTCCAGATATTGAAGGACCATCATTAGTCGATTGGAATTTAAATCAAGCCAATCAGCTTACTCTTCAATTCGATGAGAGCGTTGACGCTGCCTATTCAAGCTCGTTCGAATGTAGCAATGCTCAAATATCAAACGTTCAATATTTGGAAGGAAATGCAACGGCTGTAATTACGTTTTCGTCTAACCTTCAACCTGAAACCACTTACACCCTTTCGCAAAACAATCTTCAAGATTGTGAAGGCAACGATTCGAGTATCTCGTTGGAAATTTATTTAGGAAAAACACCTGAATTCGGAGACCTTATACTCACCGAAATTCTTGCCGATCCAGATCCTGTTGTTCAAGGTATACCTTCCGAATTTATTGAAATATTCAACAAGAGTTCTCACACCCTCGAACTAAAAGGGCTAGCGATAAACAGCAGTGTCTTTGAAGGAAGCCAATTGCTTCTTCCAAATGAATACTTGGTATTGGGCGATGTGACTGAAAGTCTTTCATTTCTATCTGTAACAAACAAACTTCTTATTCCTTCTTTTCCAACGCTTACCAATTCAGGAATGCTCTTGGAGTTAAGTTTGAACGGCATGCATCTCGACAGCCTTCGCTATAGCATCGATTGGTTCAACAATTCATTCAAAGCCAACGGCGGATGGTCGCTTGAATTAGTAAATCCAAATTTACCGTGCAGCAATGCCCGCAATTGGAAGCCCTGTGAAAACGAAACAGGAAACACACCCGGAGAAGTGAATTCCGTATTCTCGAATTCGCCCGATATAGAAGTTCCTGAATTACTCTACATAACCGCTGAAGACAGCACCGCTGTTCTTCATTTCAATGAACCAATAACTTTGAACGGAGATCTGTTTCAAGAAGAAAATTTAGTCGGAAACTTCGTCGTTGAAAATCCTTCAACACAAATTATTCTGAATACTGCCGAGTTGCTCAACTCCGAAATATTCACATACAGCCTTCACGAAATTTCAGATTGCAGCGGGAATAGCTTAACGATTTCTTTTGAATGGGGATATCCTGAAGATGCTTCAGCTTCAAACCTCGTCATCAATGAAATTCTGTTTAATCCGTATGTTGGCGGTTCCGATTTTATTGAACTCCTAAACACTTCATCAAATTCGGTTTGCATTCAGAATCTATCTGTTGCAAATGGATATCTCAACTCAGGATCAGAGAGCGAAACAGCAACTTCAGAAGGAAGAATAATTCTTCCACATGAATTCATTGTGTTCACTGAAGACGGCAACGATCTTGGATCTTTGTATCCCTCTATTCAACCTAAAAATATCATTTGCGTAAATGCACTTCCAGCGTTCAATAACGCAAGTGGAACGTGTGTTATCTATTCTGATCAAAATGAAATTATCGATGAATTGAATTACACAGAGTCCATGCACTTTCAATTACTTAGTTCTTTTGAAGGGGTTTCATTAGAAAGACTATCCAGCGAGCTGCCTTCATCGCAAGAGAGCAATTGGCACAGCGCTTCTGAAGCCAGCGGCTACGCAACTCCAGGAATAGAAAACTCGCAAGCCGTTTCCATTGAAAACATGAACGGCGATTTTAGTCTTTCGACACAAATTTTTTCTCCTGACAACGACGGCCTTGAAGACGTTATTCAATTTCATTATTCAAACTTGAAATCAGGAAGCATCGGAAATTTAACCATCTACAGCGATCGTGGTATTCGTGTTAAACGGCTAATGAGAAATGAATACTTAAGTTCTGAAGGCAATGCAATTTGGGACGGGTTGACCGACGAAGGAGATCCTCTTGAAATAGGTATTTACATTGCTACCTTTGAAGCATTCAACGAAGATGGAATAACAGTGAGACACAAACGCGACTTTACATTAGCGAGAAAATTATGAGCCGATACTTTGTTCGCACACCTATAGTTGTTCAATGGCTCTTTAAGAACGTGGTATGGCGCATGAAAGATTCAAAAGCCATTTATTTAACCTTTGATGATGGACCTCATCCGGAGGTTACTCCTCAACTTTTAGATGTACTACGAGAATTCAATGTGCGCGCAACCTTTTTTGTAATTGGGGAAAATGCAGAAAAATTTCCTGAATTGGTCCGCAGAATCATGAGTGAAAATCATAGCATTGGATTTCACTGCAACCAACATTTAAACTCCAGAAAACTCGATCGCCTTTCGCTTTTGAAAAACTTTACGCCTCCCAAAAACTTTCCCACTACTGCTCTCTTCAGACCTCCGTATGGTAAACTGAAAATAGGCCAATATCATTTTTTGAAAAACAAGTTTCCGTTGATTGGATGGACAATTATGCCGGGAGACTTCGATCCAAACATTTCATTTCAAAAAAAACTAGATCGTCTTTTGACGGCCGAGCCCGGTGAAATTGTTGTGCTTCACGAAATACCAAATACACCCGAATTGATACGTGCCTATTTTCAACAAACCGAAATCAAAGCTTTTGAGAAATTATAGCACTGTTTCATTTTAAAAAAGTATTTCTTATTATTGCTAGATGAACCTTAAGCAAAACCTCCTGACCCTTTTGGGGTTATTGTTCTGCCTTACATCGTGGGCGCAAGCTGGAACTATGAAATTTTCAGGCAAAATCACCGACTCGCAAACGCAAAAGCCCCTGGTTGCTGTATTGGTGTATTTCGAAAACACTTCTTATGGAATGAGTTCAACTCCGGATGGCACCTTCAGCATTGAGGCTCCAGCAGGGAACTACACACTTATTGCTGCTTACTTAACGCATCAGACTTTTAAAAAAGAAATTTCTCTTACAGGAAATCAAGAGTTCAATATTGAAATGACACCGAATGACGGTCAAATGAACTTAGTGGTTGTTTCTGCAGGAAGATATGAGCAGAACATTGGTGAAGTTACCGTGAGTATGGAGGTTATTCAACCGAAATTAATTCAGGATAAAAACGCTGTGAACATTGATGAAATATTGCAACAAACTCCTGGGGTTGCCATTGTAGACGACGAACCACAAATTCGCAGTGGCAGTGGTTACAGTTTCGGCGCTGGAAGTCGTGTGCAAGTGTTGGTAGATAACATTCCAATTCTAAGTGGTGACGCTGGAAAACCAAGTTGGGGTTTCCTTCCAACAGAAAATGTTTCTCAAGTGGAAATTATCAAAGGCGCGAGCAGTGTGCTTTACGGTAGTTCAGCATTAAGCGGTGTCATAAATTTCAGAACGGCTTATCCAACCTCTACCCCAAAAACAAAAGTTTCAGTTTATCATGGAATTTATTCTCAGCCACAATCCGACACCTCTGTTTATTGGAACAGACAAGGAATGAAAAGCGGACTAAATTTTCTTCATTCACAAAAATTCGGAAAACTTGATTTCGTATTTGCTTCGAGTATGCAATACGACGACGGTCATTTAGGTCCTATTCGGGATACCTCAGATGGTAGTTTCTCAAACGGGGGATATAATCCAATGAATGTAAATCGATACAATGCTGGGAATCGCGCACGTTTGAATTTGAATCTTCGTTACCGTTTAGCAGACCGTTTATATTTTGGCCTAGCCGGAATCTATTCCACAAGTAATTCTCTATCTACGTTAATTTGGGGGAACAGTTCAACAGATTTATACGGTGCCTATGACGGCAGCGCTACACGCACCATTCAGCAACTCTACACCGTTGACCCTTCTGTTCAATACACGAGCAAAAAAGGAGCAGTTCATTCATTAAAAACAAGATGGCAGTCTCTCGACAATAACAACGACAACAACCAAGGGAATTTTTCCGATGTGTATTATTCGGAATACCAAGTTCAAAAAAATTGGAACTTACAAAGAATAAAAAATCTCACCACCACCGCTGGCGTTGTTAACACAATAACGAAATCAAACGGGCAATTGTATGTGGGCGGAGATCCTGAAGGAAACAATCAAGCACGAAACACAGCAGCGTATTTTCAAATTGACAAAAAAATTGGAGATCGACTGAATCTTTCCGGAGGTGTAAGATATGAGCAGTTTCTGTTGAATAATAAAATCAATGGTTCTTCAACAATGAATATTAATTTTTTCGGAAAAACCACTGAAACAAACCGTTGGTGGAATGCCACAGACGGAAGACCTGTATTCAGAGCTGGGGCTAACTACAAATTGGGAAAAGCAACTTATGTCAGAGCGTCTTATGGTCAAGGCTACAGATTCCCAAGCATCGCTGAAAAGTTCATTGTTACCGGTCTTGGGGCTATACAAGTATTTGCAAATCCGGACTTGAAACCAGAAACTTCATACAATGCTGAAATTGGAATTAAACAAGGATTTAAAATTGGCGAATTCAAGGGATTTATTGATGTAGCAGCCTTCCAGCAAGAGTTTCGGAATTTTATTGAATTTACATTTGGGCAATGGAGGGCAATTCCTGTTGAAAATTTGTCAGAAGAAGAATTTGCAAAAGCAATTGGCTTTAAAAGTTTGAACACCGGTGGAGCCAAAGTTCAAGGTGCTGAAGTAAGCATAATGGGTACTGGAAACATTCGAAAAACTCGTTTCGATGTGTTGGCGGGATACACGTATACAAAACCAGTTAGCACGACACCTGATTTCATTTATTCTCAAACAGAAAAACCACCTGGGACAGTTTTAAGCCCACAATTTTCTCAAGCATCCTATTTAACTACAAGTGAAAACACCGACAACAATATTCTGAAGTATCGGATGCAGCACTTGATACGAGTAGATGTTGGAGCTACGCGTGGAGCTTGCAATGCCGGTTTAAGCTTTCGTGCAAATTCACATATGCAAAACATAGACAACGCCTTTTCTCAACTTGAAAATGATCTGCCAAGCATATTCAACCCCGGAATTATCCCTTGGCGTGAAAGTCACACCAAAGGCGATTTCGTTTTCGATGCAAGGTTAGGTTACACATTTTCTGAAAAGCACAAGGTTGCGCTAATCATGAACAACGTTCTTAATCGAGAATATTCTATTCGTCCACTTGCCATTGAAGAACCGCGTTTAACAATGGTTCAATACACCTTAAGTTTGTAGCATGAAAGGACTTGGTATTATTCCCGCTCGGTTTGGAAGCACCCGTTTTCCTGGAAAACCACTTGTTGAAATAAATGGGAAATCTATGATTCGCAGAGTCATTGACCAAGCCAAAAGATGCCAATCGCTGCAAGACGTTTGGGTTGCCACAGATGATGAACGCATATTCAAACACGTGGAAGAATACGGGTGCAAAGCATTTTACACTTCAGAAAATTGCAACAGCGGCACCGAGCGCATCTGTGAACTTCTTCCAACCATAGACAGACATTTTGATTTTATCTTGAACATTCAAGGCGATGAGCCCTTTGTACATGTCGAATCATTGGAAGAACTTTCGAATGCACTTATTGCTTCGAAATCGGACATAGCGACATTGGCGGTTCAAATAGAAAACAGCGAAGAAGCCCAAGATTCGAATAGAGTAAAAGTCGTTTTCAGCACGTCTGGAAGAGCTTTATACTTCTCGAGATCAACTATTCCGTTTGCCCGCAACGGTGAACCCTACTATTTCAAGCATCTAGGAGTTTATGCCTACACAACGGCTGCTCTTCAGCAAATAAAACACCTTCAACCCTCTGCTTTGGAATTGACTGAATCGCTTGAACAACTTCGTTGGCTCGAGAATGACCTAACTATTTCGATTGTAGTGACTTCTCACGATTCAACGGGAATAGACACGCCAGAAGATTTACTGAAATATCAAGCCTAGGCTTGTAAGACCAATAAAAATCCGTATTTTCGCACTATGCAGTTCGAAAACCTAATCAAAGATTTATTGTACTCCAATGATTGCGTGGTTCTTCCCGGTTTGGGCGGATTCATTGCAAAATACAAGGGCGCAACTTTGAATACGAGTCTGCACACCATTTACCCACCACAAAAAACAATTGGTTTTAATCCGCAGATCAAAGAGAACGACGGATTGTTGATCTCTGCACTCTGTGCATTAAACAATTGCTCCTATTCAGAAGGAAAAGCTGAATTAGATTCATGGGTGAAGGAGCAATCGAATACACTGCTTCGAGGTGAAAAACTTTCATGGAAGGGAATTGGTATCTTGTTTCAAGATCGTCTTGGAAAAACTCAATTCATTCCAGATAGCAAAGGAAATTTTTCAGTTGAATCATTCGGATTAGAAAAGATTATTCTAGTTCCCGTTGAACGCGAAATGCAAGAACCTGCAACTGCTGAAGTTTCTGTTTTAGAAAAACGTGCAGCACAAGGATCTAAGTGGATTTGGAAGGCGGCGGCTGTATTGGCTTTGCCCATTTTAGGTGTTGGAATTTTTGCCTTATCGCACAAAATTGAATCAACCGATTGGCAGTATGCGTCGTTCAAATTATTGGGAACAAAAAGTCGTATTGCATCATACACACCTGATGCTTCGCGCACCATTCCAACCTATACTGTTACTGAAGAAATCGAAATTGCACCCGTTGCTGAACCTTCAGAATTAGTTGTAAGCAAACCTTCTCAAGTTGTCGAAACCGAAGTAGTCTCAACCGCTAAGAAGAAATACGAAATAATCGTTGGAGCCTTCGCGGTGTCTAATAATGCGAAACGTCTCGTACGCGAATTGAAAAAGAAAGGATTCAATGCATCACTTTCTTCTAAAAAAGGTAATCTACAAATGGTTTCTTCTGGAAGCGCAGACAATTATGAAGCAGCTCTTCAGCAATTAGATCAAGCCAAAACAGAGATTAGCTCTTCTTCTTGGCTGAAAGAAAATTAACACTTCATTTAGATTCGTTTTGCTCTTTTTGTTTTTGTTTTGGTATCCAATCAAAACCGAATTATGCGCATAGGAGATCGTATTAAAAACAGAGCAAAAGATTTGCGTCTTGGACCAACAGAATTGGCTAAGATCATCAACACATCTAAACAAAACGTTTACGGAATTTACAGAAGAGATTCTGTCGATTCGAAACTGTTGTTCGATTTATCGAAAGCGTTGGACACCGACTTTTTCTCGCTTTACTCTAAAATTCTTTCGAGCGGATCTTCTCTTGAAGAAGCAAACGAATTACGCGCAGAAAGTTTAGAAAACGACATCGTAGCTGTGAAAAAAGAATTGACAGATCTTCGTGAGAAGTATGCCCTTCTTCGCGCGTTGTTCGAAGCTAAAACTGGAGAGAAAATTCCGGAATTCTGATCTTGACTTACCTTTGGCTTCATGAATTATGAAGCGGTAATATTTGATTTTGGTGGAGTGTTTTTTGAAATAGATTACAACGCCCCCGTTAGAGCCTTCGAAGCACTTGGAATGGACTCATTTGCTGATGCCTATTCACAGGCGCAACAAAATGAAATATTCGACTTACTTGAAACAGGTAAAATTCCTGGAGAACAATTTTATTGGTGGATAGCCAGCTATCTTCCAAATGCGACGCGCCAAGAATTGGTAGACGCATGGAACAGCATACTGCTTTACCTTCATCCCGAGCGTGTAGATTATGTTTTTTCTCTGAAGGATAAAGGTATTCGCACATTTTTGTTCAGTAACACGAATTCAATTCATGTTGAAGTTTTCGAACGTATGGTAGATGAAAGCTACGGACTAGCAAAATTCAAGTCAGCCTTTGAATTTGTTCATTATAGTAACGAGCTCGGAATGCGCAAACCGAACCCCGACTCATTCTTAGAAATTTGTCGTATTCATGGACTGACACCCGAAAAAACGCTCTTTATCGACGACTCAATTCAACATGTGGAAGGCTCAATTCGGGCAGGATTGAAAGGGTTACACCTTCTTCCACACCAAACTCCAGCAGAATTAATTGACCCCTTAATTTAGTTTAAACGCCTTGCGGCTAATCGACTTTTTAAATGAAAAGGGAACCATTTTTTTAACGCCTAGTCCTTTTGCCTGAACATGACCATTGGCTTGCAATTCAATTTCATCTTTAAACATAAGCGTTAGCGCATTCCCTAAAAGCCCTTCTGCATCGGTAATATTCGTAATGACCTTCACGTCGTATATCTTAGAAGATTTACGAGAAAGTACTAGCGGTTCCGCTAAAGAAAGTGATCCAGCAACATTGCCGTCTATGCGTAATTCTATATCCGATTCAAACAACGCAATTTTATATGGATTGGGATTTTCAATTTCAATTCTTAAAACTGCACTCACTTGATTATTCGTTAATTCCGAAAGATCAAATTCTTCAACACGTTTGAATTTAACAGCTTTGTATAACGTACACGAATTGAGACCTATTATTAAAAATAATAGACACAGGAATTGAAATAAAACCAATTTTACTCTCATAACACTCTCACATTTTTATTTCAACCCAGAACGAAAATTACTTCGAGAAATTATCGAAGAAATACGGAATCGTCTCAATACCCTTGTAGTAGTTAAACAAACCGTAATGCTCATTTGGAGAGTGCAAGGCGTCTGTATCTAATCCAAAGCCCATTAAGACAGACTTCAAGTTCAATTCAGATTCGAACATCGCAACAATTGGAATAGACCCCCCACCTCTCGTTGGAATTGGCTTCTTACCGTATGTTTTCTCCATTGCATCAGATGCCGCAATGTATGCTTTACTATCTGTTGGTGTTACAACCGGCTCACCACCGTGGTGCGGACGAACTTCAACACGAACACCTGCAGGTGCAATAGCCTTGAAGTGATTTGAAAACATTTCAGTGATTTGATCAGTGGTTTGATGAGGTACCAAACGCATAGAAATTTTCGCAAAGGCCTTTGACGGAAGAACAGTCTTCGAACCTTCTCCAATGTATCCGCCCCAAATACCGTTGCAATCTAATGTTGGACGAATTCCAGTACGCTCGATAGTCGTGTATCCCTTTTCACCATAAACCGCATCGATATCTAAATCTTTTTTGTATGCCCCTTCATCGAATGGTGCAGCATTCAATGCCACACGTTCTTCAGCAGTAAGCTCTTGAACGCTGTCGTAGAAACCAGGAATGGTTACGTGGTTGTTTTCATCGTGAAGTGAAGCAATCATTTTCGCTAAAACGTTAATCGGATTTGCTACGCCACCCCCGTAAACACCGCTGTGTAAGTCGCGATTCGAACCGGTAACTTCAACTTCAACATAACTTAAACCTCTTAAGCCGCAGTCGATACTTGGAACATCGTTCGCCAAAACACTGGTATCCGAAATCAATACCACATCTGCCTTCAATCTTTCTTTATTCGCAATGCAGAAAGGACCGAGGTTGGTTGAACCCGCTTCCTCTTCTCCTTCAATCATAAACTTAACATTACATGGAAGTGAATTCGTTTTCCACATAGCTTCGAATGCCTTCACATGCATGAACATTTGTCCTTTGTCATCACAAGATCCACGAGCGAAGATCGCACCGTCTGGATGAATCTCTGTTTTCTTAATTGTAGGTTCGAACGGAGGTGTGTGCCACAACTCAATTGGATCAGCTGGTTGAACATCGTAGTGTCCGTAAACCAATACCGTTGGCTTGCTCGGGTCAATTAATTTCTCTCCGTATACAATAGGGTGTCCTTCCGTAACACACACTTCCACACTGTCTGCTCCTGCTTCGCGAAGATGCTTCGCCACCAAATCTGCGCATTTAGCTACTTCTTCCTTGTAGGCCATATCGGCGCTTATACTTGGAATACGCAATAGTTCGAACAACTCGTTTAAGAAACGATCTTTATTTTCGTTGATAAAATCTTGTGCTGCTTTCATGACATTTAATTTGTGGCCGAAAGATACGATGGAACGAAATAAAATCAGAATGAAAAACCAACGAACACGAATATCTTTGCAACAATGAGTAGCGTAAATTTCGAAAACACCGCGGTAGCGTTTCAACATAAAAACAATGGCCAACTGAAGCGTTCGTTCTGGCTGTTCAAGTTAATTGCCTCTCCGGCATTAGTAAAAGTGGGTGGTGCATTGACGAACTTGGCTGTTGGGCTTGGAATTCCGATTGGGTGGGCCATAAAGAAAAATATTTTCTCTCAATTCTGTGGTGGTGTAAATATTTCAGAAAGCAAAAAAGCCGCTCATCATCTCGCTAAAAGTGGCATAGGATCCATTCTCGATTACAGCGTGGAAGGAAAAGAGAACGAAAAAGATTTCGACTTCACAGCAGAAGAGATCAAGCGCACCATAGATGCGGCAGAGAATAACAACGACATTCCTTTCAGTGTATTCAAAGTAACCGGTATTTGCAGATTTTCACTGTTGGAAAAAGTAAATGCGAAGCAAGCGCTTTCGGCAATTGAAGAAGCGGAATGGGAACGAGCCGTTTCACGTGTTTTCAGCATTTGCGAGCACGCGTTCAATAAACATGTTTCGTTGTTTATAGATGCTGAAGATTCTTGGATTCAAGATGCAATAGATGAACTTGCAGAGAACATGATGATTCAATTCAACCAGAAAGATTTCATAGTTTACAATACGGTTCAATTGTATCGTCACGATCGTCTTGCGTATTTGAAAGCCATGCATGGGCGTTTGAGCGAGAAGGGTGCTATGACCGCAGTGAAATTGGTTCGTGGTGCCTATATGGAAAAGGAGCGCAAGCGTGCTGCTGAAATGGGCTATGTAGACCCAATTCAACCCAACAAAGAAAGTACTGATCAAGACTTCAATTTAGCGGTGGATTATTGCTTGGATCATATTGAAGATGTTGCTATTTGCTGCGGTTCGCACAACGAAGAGAGTTCTGCTATGCTGGTTGATAAAATGAATGCGCGTGGAATTACCAGCAACGACAAACGCATTTATTTCGCTCAACTTTTCGGAATGAGCGACCACATCAGTTACAACCTCAGTCACGCGAATTACAACGTTGCGAAATACCTTCCTTACGGACCTATCAAAGAAGTCATGCCCTATTTGCTAAGAAGAGCTCAAGAAAACACTTCGGTGAAAGGACAAACGGGAAGAGAATTATCGTTGATTGAAAAAGAAATTCAAAGAAGAAAAAAAAGATAGTCTACAGTTTCCAAACTTTAGTCAAAGGAGAAAACAAGTAGTCACTTCCTGTCTTTATTTCCTTGCATAGAATTCGTTGACGTCGTTTGTTCAAACGTTCGAATTCGCGTTTGTCTTTTCCATATATAAATTTTGCACCATCTGGAAGATCATCGATCATGACAATATTTTCATGACTGGTTCTGTCGTAAAGCGCTAATGTCTTCGATAAATCAATATCGCTACAGGTCGCCGCAGCCGGGTTGTTCAAGTATCGTTGAATAGCCTTTTCTAGATCTAGCGGAAACAAATTCACATTTACAAAAGGAGCCAATGTTTCTTTAAAACATAGCTTCCACTCGGCTCCGTGGGGTTTAACGAAATGGCCGTGACGCACATGACAAATCAAGTGCGCTAATTCGTGCATAAGCGTAATTAAAAAAGCGTAGCGATTGAGGTTGTGATTAACTGTGATTTTATATCGCTCTCCTGGCGCATAGCGAAAATCACCATGCTTGGTGCTTCTGCCTTTGGTAATAACTAAATCGTGCGGATAAGCGCGCAACATTTCGCACACTTTCACTACTGAACCTCCGGGTAAGAATGGAGTTAATGCCGTTTCTAAATCGTTTGATTTAGCCATGACTTAAAAAGCTTAATCCCAGGTTGGACAATTGCAATTTTTATGAGCGCGTTTCATAGCGTGTTTAGGATTATTGCACGACACCAATCCCAAAACTAAAAGCGCTACTGCGCACAGATAGAATATTTTCTTCATGAACCGAAAATACATAATAACACCCAAGAATTGCTATACGTGGAAAAATTATTAGACTCAAAAAAAATAAACTACCTTCGGCCTAAGTTTTAATCATGACAGGAATCCTAGGAAATTTCGGACGCTATTTTTTGCTCATGCGCAGAGTGTTTTCGCGTGCTGAGAAAAGAAAAGTATACGGCCCCTTGATTACAGATGAAATGGTTAAAATTGGAATACAATCCATCGGTATTGTAGCCTTGCTTTCCTTCTTCATGGGTGCCGTAGTAACCTTGCAAACTGCCGCAAATATTGAAAGTGGGTGGATTCCAAAGTGGACGGTTGGATATACAACCAGACAAACGATGATCTATGAGTTTTCTTCAACTATTGTTGCACTCGTATTAGCTGGAAAAGTGGGCAGCAATATCGCCTCTGAAATTGGCACGATGCGTATTTCTGAGCAGATAGACGCACTTGACATCATGGGGGTAAATTCAGCCAGTTATCTTATACTTCCCAAATTAATTGCATCTACGATTATGTTGCCATTCTTGGTTTTAATGGCCATGAGTGTAGGTATTTGTTCTGGAGCAATTGTGGGGACCATGAGTAAGGCGGTCTCATTAAATGATTTTATATACGGAATTCAATACAACTTCGATAGTTATGGAATTATCTATTCGTTGATCAAAACCTTATTCTTTGCTTTTGTCCTTTCCACTATTCCTGCATACCACGGTTACTATGCAAGTGGAGGTGCGCTAGAAGTTGGGAAGTCGAGTACCAAAGGTGTTGTTTATAGCATGGTAGCCGTAATGGTTGCGAATTATTTGCTTACTCAAATATTACTGCTGTGATACAGGTACAAAATATTTCAAAATCATTCAAGGAGGCCAAGATCCTTACCGATATATCGATTGATTTTCTTCCTGGAAAAATTAATTTCATAATCGGCCGCAGCGGGCAAGGAAAAAGTGTTTTATTGAAATGTATGGTTGGTTTGCTCGAACCCGATTGTGGATCTATTCTGTACGACGGAGTGGATTTTTTGAATATGGATGAAGATCAACTCAAAGCCATTCGTCAAGAAGTTGGAATGCTCTTTCAAGGAGCTGCTCTATTTGACTCCATGACGGTTGAGGAAAATGTGATGTTCCCTCTTTCCATGTATAGCAATTTGAGCACCTCGGAAAAACTTCAAAAAGTCAACGAATGCCTCGAGCGGGTAAACCTTGTTGGAAAGAACAAATTATTTCCAGCTGAACTTTCCGGTGGAATGAAGAAAAGAACTGGAATTGCTCGAGCCATAATAATGAATCCGAAATTCCTTTTTGTAGATGAGCCAAATTCAGGATTAGATCCTGAAACCTCTATCGTCATAGACAATCTGATAAGAAGTATTACTTATGACCTCGGCTCTACAACAATTGTAGTAAGTCACGACATGAACTCTGTTATGGAAATTGGAGATCGCATCAATTTCATTAGTGGAGGAAAGGTCGAATGGAAAGGTAACAAAAATGAGCTCCTAAAAGCAGAAAACGAAGCCTTGAACAACTTCGTTTTTGCCTCTGAGTTCATGCAAGAAATCAAAGACAACCTAAAAAGATAAAGGGCGAATCATCATTCGCCCTAATTACCATCATTCGCCCTGAAATTGCTCTATCTAACCCAGAACTTTTCTGTAACCGTGTGCTCTTGAGTTCTGAACGACACCATGTACAATCCTGATGCAATATTTGAAGGAAGGGGCACTTGAATCAATTGATCCATAGATTCAATAAAAACATCATTCGAGAACAACATTTGTCCGTTCATTCCAACCAACTGAATCATTCCCTTTCCTAATGCGCGGTCGTCTGTAATGTGAATGGTAGCCATTTTCTCTTGAATACCTTGGAATGAAATAACAGCAACATTACCCTGTTCATCTACTTCCATAATGTCGGCTGCATTCCTTTCAACATGAATTTCTTCGTTCATTACTTCCATAGAACTTGGGTCATTTGGCGCCATCGCTGCTCCTATCGTCACTACGCAAAACGGTCCGTAGTCACCTTCCTGCGGAGAGTTACATGTTGTAAGTTTTGGCTTCGCTGCAATTCTGTATGAATTTCCTGTAACCAAACCAAATTGATTTAACATTAAAACTTCAGTTGCGGTAGTAGAAACAATTGCCGGAGCTATTGGTGTTTGAGGCGCCGCAGGATTTACTTGAGCTATTTGCCAGATGTATTGACCTGCTCCTTGCGTAAACTGAGTATAAACAATGCTATAAGGAGAGATTGTAGTTCCACATATATTGGCATACGCAGGTGGAGTACCCGTAATAGTTAAATAAGGAATTGGTGCTGTAATTAAGCAATAGGGCGCACTCCATTGTCCCCAAACGTTGCAGTAGTTTGTTCTGATTCGCACCGAATAAATTCTATTGTAACGAAGACATGAGAGAGCTGCAATGTTTAAATTCAGCGTAGTAATTCCAGGAGCCGACTGTGTGGTTGCAATGACATTTCCAGCTAATGAAAACTCCCATTCGTTAATTGCTGTTGCCCCTAGATAGGTTGAATTCAAAACCCCTCCCAATAAAGTTAATGTCGCACAGGCAGTATTACTTATGGTATTGTTCGGATAAGCTTCCATAGCCATTGTTCTCACTGGTCCTTCTCCACACCAGATTCCGTCGACTTGCAATTCAATGTACACGTCATAAGTCTTTCCATAGCAAAGGCATGGGAAACTGTATAAAAGCATTTGATCTACACTAGAATTCCCCGTGTTCCCCAAACATGGTGTACCTGTTGGGTTTGCCTGATCTACAAATCGAAATCGAGTCGATGTAACCAAATTATTTTGAGCAGCAAATGTGGGATTGTTCCTCTTTGCAAAATTGTTCGTTCTATAACCTACAATCCCCGCATCAGGAGCTGGGTTCGGAGAGGAAAGCAGGTTCGCCGTTGGATAGTATTCCACTTTAACCGTAAAACACGAAGCAGCTGTTCCATTTGATCCTACGCGGAAATAATATTCCGTTCCTGGATTAACCGGATTGTTTGCCCAAGTTGTTTTTAACGTTTCAGTAATACCTGAAGCTCCCGCATTAACGCACTCCTTATAGATAGGAGCTGCAGCAGTTCCAGCGTAAAAATCGATAGAAGCATCAAATCCAGTTGGCACAACAGTAATCTTCACCGCCGCCGAAAGGGTTCCAGCGGGTACCGTAAACTTAAACCAACAAGCTTTGGTCGGAGCCGCAGCTGTGCATGTAGAAGTTGTTTGCGCGGTTGTCGTAACTAAACATTGACTTGTTGCAGTAACGGGGGTATATCCTACCGCATTCAACAAGTAGTTTCCTGGAGTTATTGCTAAGGCAGTTGCCGAAGTCGCCTGGGCATAGGTTGAAATTGTGAAAGCTGCAGAAATAACTAAGAGTAAAAGTTTTTTCATAAATCAAGGATATAAACAAATGTAACCAATGCGCCATGAACATAAAACAATTCAACAAACTAAAAATTCATTAACCTTGGTTGAAAAGCAGCGTAAACATGCTCTCTTTTTAAATTATCTAATCGATCGGACGAACGTTCAAATTTCGAAATAACATTCTCTGATTTGTCTAGAGCCTCAGCTACGCCAAAGTCAACCATCTCCGATGCGTAATCAGCAGAATAACCAATGTCGTTGAGTGAATAATTCCTCACCTGCATGCCCAATGCATCGAAAAACGTAGTGCTGTATATACTCACCTGAATTTTAGCGCGCTTCAATTCTTCATTCAAGGAAGAAGCAATTGGTAGGATTTCAACACAATCGTTCCCTTCTCTTTGATATGCTTCGATATTTGATTCAAGCGGATGCAGCTTAACTATCAACTTCCAATCTGTGTGATTCGGCAAAACATGATCTCGCATAAATCGAATCCACTCGATATAGGGCGCCGATAAATTCTTCTGCGCGCATAGCAAAACCCGATTCTCTTTTTCGAATTCATTCATTTTCACAACTGTGTCTGTCGTGAAATTTCCAACGACAACTGGCTTCATAAATTCCGATTCAGCACCACTTCGAACGACTTCTTTCCAAAAATCACCAAATAACCATATTTCATTTGGAAAGATTCCCTTTGAAATCGCACCTCTGTACTTACTGGGATAAACGTAATACAAATCGTGTTTTGAAATTAATCCGTGTTGAAGTTCTACTGTCTTTATTCCCAGCAATTGTGCTGCTGCTATGCATCCTTCGTTGTGGTAATGCGTTATACCGACCAATGTATGCGGCTTGGCGATTGAAAGCAGTGCATACCATCTTCGAAACGATTTGAAAAACACATAAAACGCACTTTCTACATATTGAAATTCGATTTCCGAAAATACGTTCGCGCCTTTGATTATTCGAAGAACTTCTTTCAACTCCAAATAAATTTCTTTTTGAATTTCACTTGTCGGAGGAAACCAATTCGACAAGTCTTTCACTGAAAAATCAGCTTCCTTTTCAAATGCCCCTGTTGTGTCCCACCACGAATACTCGGTGCTTAAAACAGTTTCGCGAATGAGGTGGGTGATGGGTGAAATCTCCTCTCCAGTCGGAAGTTTCAACTTCCTTCTTCCTTCCAAAAACAAAATACGTTCACTTTTTTGTGGAAGAAAACACAACCGCCTATTTCGCCACGCGTGAACACGCGATTTCAACTTAAATAGCCACCAACTTCCAAAGGGTTTCTTCTTTAACAATTTGTCATCTGCATCGGTCATGGCGTATGACAAACCGTGCTGCACCAATTTGATATAATTGAAATTCTTTCCTTCGAACAATTTTCCATCTGGAAATCTTTGCTCGAATTCATTCTGAATAATATTGAAATCAATTGGACGAAAAGCCATGACGCAAGTTATTCATTTCATCCCACATTTTTCTTCCACCTGTCCGGAACCAAACAAACATTCCAATCAACAGGGATAGAGTTGCTGCCAAGCGCCATACCCACGAAAAATCACGAAGCAAAAAGACCAAAGTTCCTACTGCAACTATAATTGAAATGAGCTCAAAAGGGCGAATGAGTTTTCGGAAGTCCGAACTATTCTTGATTAAATAATATCCTGCGATACCCATAACGAAATAAGCTACAACGGTGTTCATTGTTGCGGCCCATGTTTCGTAATATCCAATGAAAATGAAATTAAGTAGCACGTTTGAAAGGGCTGCCACCACAGTAATCTTCAACACTTCAAAAGTTCTTTTTTCGAAGATGGCTTTGTCTACGATAGCCACATATATGGGTCTATAACAAAATCCGAAAATGAGCACAATGGCCATCGGATATGCCGCGCTAAGCTCTGCTTTCCGGTAAAGTAATCTGAAAATATCGGGTATCCACAAGCCCAGAATTGCTGCAATAAACAAAGAAATATAAAACCAAGCGCGAACAAGCTTACCAACAGTTTGCATGGCCAATTCAGTTCCGTTTTTATACAGGTCGAAAACAATAGGTGTTAAAACCTGATTGGCTTGAGACTGTATGTTCTCGAAGTACGAAGCGAAGGAATAAGCAATGCTGTACTGCCCGATTTTATTTTGAGAAACACCAAAACGATCTAACAAAACCCGATCGGAAGAATTCAACAAATAGGTTGCATACTCTTTTGGAATGAGCGGTGTAGCTATTTTCAAGTCGGAAATAATTTCATTTTTTTCAAAATGAAAAGAAGGCCGAATATGCTCTTTCACATAAAGGAAATAGCCAAAATAGGCAGCTAAAAGTCCGGAAGAAATCGCCTGCGAATACAACCAAGCCATGTATCCCAAATTGAAATAACGCACTCCTACAAAACTCATAAACGCCGATACTATGCCCACACCGATTGTTACACTGTACACTCGTTGGTGCTCATGTCTAAACTGAAGCAAGCGCGTGGCTATTGACTTGGTTAAATCAAAAAACAACAAAGGAACAATTACCAACGCTAGTACTAAATTCAATCGGTCAACAGCAATCTTATTTCTCAAAGAGAAATACAATAAGGCACCAACCATTCCTGCATACAAGAACTTGTACAACCATTGAAATCCGAGTAAGCGCGACCACTTCGGTTTGAATTCAGAACCTAATTCGAAATAACTCTGTTGGAAAAGTACAATGTAACCCAAACTGCTGAAAGCTCCCACTAAACCAGCATAACTGAGAATTAAACCGTAAATAGCATAATCTCCTGCAGTTAGAAAAGGTGTTAAAAATGGGAGTAAGAAAAGATTGATCAGCGCAGGAGTCTGATTTGCGAAAGAATAAAAAAAGGTGTGAGAGACTATTTTCTTAAGCATTCACGGTTAGGCTTAAGACAAATATACGCCTTAGCCGTTCAACGCTTCTGCACCGGCAACAATTTCCAAGATCTCTCCAGTAATTGCCGCTTGACGCGCTTTGTTGTAGGTCAACTTAAGATCCTTAACCATTTCACCTGCGTTGTCTGTTGCCTTGTGCATAGATGTCATACGAGCACCGTGTTCAGCAGCATTGCTATCTAAAAGGGCTTTGAACAACTGAACCTTTAAAGTCCGAGGGATTAACTCTTCAAGAATTTGATTCTTCTCTGGTTCGTAGATATAATCTACACTCGATTGCGTTTCCGCATTCACCGGAGGAAGTACTGGAAGGAATTGCTCGTTCTCAATAATTTGAACTGCAGCATTCTTAAAGCGGTTGTAAACCAAAACTACTTTATCGTACTTGCCGCTTGCGAATTGATCCATGATGGTATTCGCAATTGCACTTACGTTGTTGAACGAAAGCTTATCGAAGATTTCATACGGTGTTTCACCGAAACCTTCCGTAGTATGCATGGTTGTTTTCTTGTAATTGTCGAAGGCTTTCTTCCCTAGAGACAATACATGAACGTTTGGATTGACCTTAACGATATTGCGGATTTCCTTAATAACGTTGTTGTTGAATCCACCGCACAAACCACGATTAGAAGTAATAGCAACAACCAGCGTGCTCTTAACGTCACGCTGCTGGCTGAATGTTGAATTCGATTCAGAAGAACTTACGTTCGAAAGAATTTCCTGAAGCTTCTGGGCATACGGACGCATTTTAGTAATGGCATCTTGTGCTCTTCTCAATTTTGCTGCAGACACCATTTTCATGGCAGAAGTGATTTGCATGGTTGAGTTAACCGATACAATACGCATTCTGATTTCTTTCAAATTCGCCATGTCCTTCTTTTCGCTTTACAATTAGTTGTATCTCGCTGAAATATCTTTTGCTACTGCTTCCAATACTGATGTAACAGCATCGTCAATTTTACCATTGCGGATAGCAGTCAATGTATCGTTGTGGTTCATTTCAAGACTATTCAAATAATCGTCTTGGAACTCACGAATTTTTTCTACTGGAATACGTGATAACAATCCCTTCGTTCCACAGTAGATGATAGCTACTTGCTTCTCTACAGTCATTGGATTGTTTTGACCTTGCTTCAAGATTTCAACGTTACGCTTTCCTTTTTCAAGAACAGACTTCGTTACTTCATCTAAGTCAGATCCGAATTTCGAGAATGCCTCAAGCTCACGGTATTGTGCTTGGTCAAGCTTCAAGGTACCAGAAACTTTCTTCATAGACTTGATCTGTGCAGATCCACCTACGCGGCTTACAGAGATACCTACGTTAATTGCTGGACGCACACCTGAGTTGAACAAGTTCGACTCTAAGAAGATTTGTCCATCGGTAATCGAAATTACGTTGGTTGGGATATACGCCGAAACGTCACCCGCTTGTGTTTCAATAATTGGAAGTGCTGTTAATGAACCACCACCTTTAACAATGCTCTTCAAGCTTGCTGGTAAGTCATTCATGTTTTCAGCAACACTTTGCGTAGCGTTTACTTTCGCAGCACGCTCTAGAAGACGGCTATGCAAGTAGAATACGTCTCCAGGGTATGCTTCACGTCCGGGTGGGCGACGAAGCAACAAAGACACCTCACGGTAAGCAACCGCTTGTTTAGACAAATCATCATAAACAATCAATGCTGGACGTCCAGTATCACGGAAGAACTCTCCAATTGCGCAACCTGCGAATGGAGCGTAGAATTGAAGTGGAGCTGGATCAGAAGCTGTTGCAGCAACAACTACTGTATATGCCATTGCACCTGCATCTTGTAATGTTTTTACAGTACCTGCGATGGTAGAACCTTTTTGTCCGCAAGCAACATAAATACAGAATACAGGTTCACCTTTATCGTAAAATTCTTTTTGGTTAATGATGGTGTCAATCGCAACAGTTGTTTTTCCTGTTTGACGGTCACCAATGATCAACTCACGTTGTCCACGTCCAATTGGAATCATCGCGTCAATCGCTTTGATACCTGTTTGAAGTGGCTCGTTTACTGGTTGACGGTAGATAACCCCCGGAGCTTTACGCTCAAGTGGCATTTCATACAATTCACCAGTAATAGGACCATTTCCATCGATTGGCTCACCAAGTGTGTTTACAACACGACCTAACATACCTTCTCCGGCCTTGATAGAAGCGATAGTTCCTGTACGTTTAACGCTAGCACCTTCTTTCAGTTCTCCAGAAGGACCTAACAATACAGCACCAACGTTATCTTCTTCAAGGTTTAGGGCAATACCTTGAACGCCATTTTCAAACTCAATCAACTCACCTGATTGAACATTTGAAAGACCGTAAATACGCGCAATACCATCTCCAACTTGAAGAACGGTACCTACCTCTTGCAATTCAGTTTCGGTCTTTAGACCAGCTAACTGTTCTCTAAGGATTGCTGAAATCTCCGCAGGTTTAATGTCTGCCATAACAAATAGTTTTTAATCCCATTATAACGCTGGGACGTACGGGTTTTTTGAAAAATCTTTTTTAACTTTTTTCAGTTTACCTGAAACCGATGCATTGTATTCCTTTCCGTTTACACGAAGGATAAATCCACCTATTAAATCTGAATCAACTTTTTCAGTAATTTCAACTTCACCACCGCAAATGCTTTTCGCAACCTTGGTAACCTCGGCACGAAGCGCATCATCGGCAGGAACCGCCGAAATCAATTCCACATCGAAAATATTTCTTCCAGCCTTCACTTGCTGAACAAATGACTGAGCTATTTCACCCAAATCACTTTCACGCCCTTTGCTTACGATTAACTCGATAAACACTTGAGTGGTTTTGTTCAATTCAGTAAATACTGCAAACAATACTTTGAGTTTTTTATCACCGCTAATAACAGGACTAGCCAACATAACTTGCAAATCTTTGCTCGCACGAATGCTAGCAGAAATATGCAACATGTCTTTTAACAAGACATCTGTCTCTCCTCGCTCTGCAGCAAGGCTAATCAACGATTTCGCGTAACGCGATGACAGGCGAATGTTTGACATATTAGTTAACTCCGAATTCCTTAATTAACGAATGATTCAACGCTTTTTGCTTTTGCTCTTCTGTTAAAGAATCTTTCAATAACACTTCAGCCAATTGAACTGAAAGGTCTGCCACTTGATTCTTCAAATCAGTGATAGCCGCTTGTTTTTGATTTTCGATTTCAGCTTGAGCTTTAGCAATAATACGATTTGCTTCTTCTTGCGAACGACCAACAGCATCGTTGCGCATTTTATCTGACATAGACTTCGCTTCGTTTAAGATACGGTCGCGTTCGTTGCGTGCTTCACGAAGAAGATCTTCGTTGCTCGCTTGTAAACGACTCATTTCTTCCTTAGCAAGATCTGCCTGACGCAATGCATTAGCGATACCTTCCTCACGGTCCTTTAACGAACTCATGATGGGTCCCCATGCCATTCTTTTCATTATGACAAGCACGCACAAGAAAGCAACCGAGGCCCAAAATACGGTACCTACGGATACACTAAGTAATCCTTCCATGGATATATGTGTGTTTAGCGCTAAGCGCCTATGATTAACCTAAAGCTACTAACAAGCAAACGATAACAGCGAAAAGAGCTACCCCTTCTACCAACGCTGCTGCAACGATCATGTTTGAACGCATATCACCAGCTGCTTCTGGTTGACGAGCCATTCCTTCAAGCGCTGAACCACCGATTTTACCTACACCGATACCAGCTCCAATTGCTGCGATACCTGCTCCGATTCCGGCCAAACCTTGACCCATTTCTGCTGCCATTAAGAGATTTAAAAATTCCATGTTGTTTATTTTTTGAGTTGAGAATTTACAATTTAGTGTACGTGTTGCATTTCATGGTCATGATCGTGCTCATGCTCATGGTGATGATCTTGAGTAGCATCGCCGAAATACAACGCTGCTAACAAAGTGAAAACATATGCTTGAAGAAATGCAACCAACAATTCCAAGCAATACATAAAGGCCATAAATAATACAGATCCAACGCCTACGCCATATCCCGCAATCGGACTTTGCTGTCCAAACATAAGCGCTAATCCAACGAAAGCAAGAATAATAATGTGTCCAGCAGTAATGTTCGCAGTTAAACGAATCATCAATACACAAGGCTTAATGAAGATACTCATGAACTCAATTGGAACAAGAATTACTTTCACGAAACCAGGCACTCCCGGAGGCCAGAAGATGTGACCCCAGTAATGTTTGTTGCCGCTAACACTAGTAATGATGAATACAATTGCAGCCAACACCAAAGTGATACTCAATGTTCCAGTAATATTGAATCCGCCAAGAAAAGGAACAAGACCTAAAATATTACACATCCATATGAAGAAGAATACTGTCAATAAAAACGGCGTGTAAACTGCGGCCTTCTTTTTACCCAAACTTGGCAATGCAATATCATCACGTACAAACAAGATAAATGGCTCGATCATGTTTTGGAATCCAGACGGTGCCTTTCCTACGTTACGCTTATACTTGTTCGCTACAGAACGGAAAAGTACAATCATGAATACAATCACGAGCATCATTCCGAAAACAGACTTCGTGATAGAGAAATCCATCACCTTGTGTCCATGAGCATCGTGAGTAGCATTTTCACCTACAAATTCGATCATCTCATGATGATTGCGGTATCCCTTGTAGTCGCGATAATCTAACTCTCCGTGCTCGTTCACAGTATAAAAGTTACTGGAGGAGAAAATGTCTAAATGTCCTTCGTGCAGAATAATAATTGGAAGCGGAATGTAAAGGCTTCCTCCTAAGTGAATTTGGTGTGCATCCGAAATGTGATGCATAATCATTTCACCAATTTTAAAACCTTCTTCAGCATGGGTTGTATCATGTGCTGCGTGAGCCAAAGTATCTGCATGAGCGTGCATATTTGTATCTGCGTGCACAGGTTGTTCAACCGATACTTGATCATGAGCAACTGGTTCAGAGGCGTGTCCTTCGTGCTGCGCAATGGCAACAGATGACATTCCTAAGAATCCTATTATGAAAAGAATTTGATATAGTCTCACCATCACATACCCGTTTTTGGCGGTGCAAAAGTAATCAACACTAGGCACGTACGAAATTTTTTCTACAAAAACTTTTCGAATACTTACTTAATCTTGAGAAGCGCCCTTGAAAGTATCACGGTAACGCCAATGTATATAAAGAAAGTACCCAATGCCAATGGCGCTTTCGACGCGGGATATAAGACAATTAGCACAGCTACAACAGCAGCAGTAAATAGCAGTTTCACAGTAACGGTTGCCATAAATGCATTGACAAATCTCATGGGCGATTTTTCAACTGCTGCTTTCACCCATCTAAACATAATTACGTTCAACACAGCAAAAACAACTGGAACAACCATAAATGTTAATGGAATGGTCCATTTCAAACTTGAAAAATAAATAACACTCATGCACAGCAGAGCGAAAATTACATTGGGGAAAATAAATCGATTCATTTTTTTGACACGCTTCGAATAACTACAATCAGTGAAACCACCAGTCCTAAAACAGAAAAAACCAATGTTAGCATTGGCTTTTCATTTTGAAAATACGCATCTAATTTTCGCCCTCCCCACACTCCCAAACCAATGGTTAAGGCCATTTGAGTAGCTAGAGAAGAGTATTTTAAAATAGATGGATTAATACGAATTATTTTGAGTTCGAAGGTGATGGAGCTGCTGGAGCACCCGGAGTTCCTGGCTTAGGCGCATCTTTTGGTTTTTGCCCCATTGAACAAGCACCCGAAAATGCAGCTCCTGGTTCAATCGCAAGTTTATCAGTGAAAATATCACCTTCAACACGTGCAGTGCTCTTCAACGAAAGTAATTGTTGAACATTTAATTTTCCTTTTACAAACCCTTCGATTTCTGCGTTTTGGCAAATTACATTTCCATCAATTTTCCCGGTAGGACCAATCACTAATCTACCCTTGGTTCCAATATTTCCGGTAAAAACACCATCGATGCGGATGTTACTTTCGCAACGGATTTCTCCTTCTATTACTGTTCCTTCAACAATTCTGTTGATTGCATTTTCAGAAGATGATTCTGAAGGTCTTGCAGTTGTGTTTCCTTTTGATAACATAGTTCAATAGTTTTTGGTAAAAAACTCTAAGTAACCTTTGTAGTCCTTCGAGCGAAATAACTCTAAATAATTTTGTTTAGTGATTATGAACTTGTCGGCTTTACCCAAGTCCAATTCATTAATCAAATCATTATCACCAACAAAAGTAGTAAAATAATCTTTGGCATCTTTCAAATTTGCAAATGACTTAATCAAAACGAAAGTCGCTTCATCTGAAAACATGGTTGTACTTACCTTATAATCAAAACCCGAAAAATAGGTTTTCGTAAAGTCAGAAATCTTGGCTTTAACCGGATTAAGATTCGTTTTTTTCGAGCTGTTTACAATAATCACATAATGCTCAGACTCGTCGAGTTTAATGTAATTCGAAACTGGGGCAGTTGTCGTGGTTTTTGGAGCAACACCTACGGTAAACTGTTTCAACATTTCAGCTGCCTGGGTTGCCATTTCAGTATTCGGGCAACC
The DNA here is from genome assembly GCA_044349305.1 of Flavobacteriales bacterium. Classification (GTDB taxonomy): domain Bacteria; phylum Bacteroidota; class Bacteroidia; order Flavobacteriales_D; family Sanyastnellaceae; genus CAIZGX01. Next base: position 25,516 of record JBIKRF010000005.1, on the reverse strand, counting down.
CGATATAACCGCCTTCAATTCAGCTTCGCAATTCTCTTTAACTCCAAACGCCACTTCTGTTTTCCCTAGGCATGTGGCCTTAAGCATGTGGTACTGACAAATCAAATGGTTGTTCGGGCGATCGGCAATAGCTTTGGTACAAGTGGTAATCGCATCGTATGAATGGTTTGTTACGTATTGATTGTAGGCAATGGTGTAATTCTTTTCCTCCTGCTCCTTGCGCATTTGTTCTGCGTTCAAATAATTTGGATTGTCTACCAACAAGGCCCAATCTGAATTCGGGTATTTCGACTTAATTTGATTTCCCCAAAATACAGAACTGCATGTCGAGCAAAAAGGATTTTGAGTATATCCCTCTTCCTTTTCTTTGGTCAGCCAACCTCGAAACAACTGATAATAAGCTACCGGATGAAATCCACCTTCTTCGCATTTCGCTATCATGTCTTCCCATGACGAAATTGCATTGTCCATATCCTCTAACTTCTCTTTGTATACCAATCCACAGAAATAATATGCCTCGGCCATATCGGTTTTCATGTCGGCAATCGCTTTACTATCTCCACAAGGCAACTTGGAACGTAACTCTTCTATGGAAGGTACTTTGTATTTAGGGTCTTCTACCCCTGAACTATCTTCCAAGCTCGCTTCGACAATACTTTCATCCTTTTCACCAATCATCATCGCCACCAAACTCTGGTTTCTCCAATTATCCTTCAACGGACGGCCAGACCAAGTATCGTCAAAAATACCCTTTCCCCGCTTGAGTAAACTTTGATTGTAAATCCAAAAAGTGCCATTAATTTCTTCTCCTTTCAGAGCCGCTAATCGCTCTTCTTCTTCCTTGCGTTTCTTTTCCGCCATCTCCGAGACCATCTGCTCTCGGACAGCTGTTAAAGCTTTTTCTATTTCAGAAGCAGGCTTTTCACACAGGGAAATTAAACTGTCCGATTCTGAAATGGTATTCAAGTATCCTACTAACTCATTTAAACTGAGCGCTCTTGCCTTAATTTCTTTGTAACGAGAATGGTTAGCAGAAAGATTATGATACGCACTATCGTAATTCACTTGAGCTTGAGGATATTGCTTCTGGGCAAAGTATAAATCGCCAAGGGTAATAAAAATCTTCAATCTCTTGTTTTTATTGTTCTTGTTGAATTTCAACGCTTGTTCGAAATAACCAACCGCTTCCTTTCGCTTTTCTAACTCTAACGTCACCGTACCCAGCGCGAAGTAAATTACATCCTTGTATGATTCATTCTTAATGTCCTCGAGCATTACAAGCAACGCCTTTTGCGCATCTTCAAATTTTCTGGAAATTTTAGTATCCGTAAGCAACATCTGAAGTTTAGATTGAAACTCCAATTCGTAAGGCGGCTTTAATTTTATAACTTTCTGAAACGCAACCTTCGCATCACCTGATTTCTCCTGACGGTCATAAAGTTGGCCTAAAATAAACTGCGGAATAATTTTATCTGATTTCTTGCTTATGAGGGACAGGGCTTTTTCCAATGGAGCAATTGCCTCTCCGTATTCGCCTTGAGATAAGTAGAACTCCGCTTTCACAATATTCAACTCACGAGCAATGTTTTTCGGCAGGTCTTCGTAACCATCTGCCTTTTGCAACAATTGTTTTGCCTTTGAAAAATCTCCCTCTAAAAAATAAGAGCGAGCAGACCATATATAGGCACGTAATTGAACTGCCTCTGAAGAGTATTTATTTGAAATGAAATTAAAGGTTTCCTGCGCTTTGAAGTAATCGCCTTTGTACAAATTCGCTTGACCAATAACATGGTAGTTATCATCCATCCATTTGTTGAATTCAGGCTTTTTCATATCCTTCTTCGATTCCGGAACAAGGGTATGACGCTTTACCACTTTACCACATTTTTTAATGGCCATATCCAGATCAGGTTTCAATTCCGTCCTCTGCTCAAGTGTTCCGTAATCGTAAAGGGGAATTACTTCATCGTAATCGTCTTTTCTTCCATTTGCCAATGTCGTCTGAGACTTTTTCACCAACTCATTCGCATTGAAATACCCATTGTAATGTCCTAAGGTGTTGTGAAACATGCGGTAAGCAACACCGTCGCGTTTCGTTGAACAACTGGCAAAAAATAGACTTAATACCAACACCCCCATGAACACAATGGCCAATCGCGAATCACCCCCCTTTTGAGGTGTAATTTCATTGTTGTTGGAATGAAGGTTTTTTTCCATGCGGATTTTCTAACGACAGAAAGCGAATTTATTGCATTTCCCTTTACATTCATCCATTCTTCTTACTTTTATGCCCGCGATGGAAAGGAAAAAGAAAAGAAAGAAAATTCTCAAAAAGCTGAAGAAACCCTTCCGCCTTATTGTTTTGAATGAAAATTCTTTCGAAGAACGTTTTTCATACAGCCTCACTCCCATGAACGTTATTGTAATGATTGGCGGGTTCTTGGTCGTTTTTTCATTGTTGTTCTATTCGCTCATCGCTTTTACACCACTTAGAACTGTTTTAATTCCTGACTTCTCTTCATATGAATCACGAGCAGATGCGCGAAAAGCTCGTTTAATGGCCGACTCGTTAAATTCTGTATTGAAAAGTCAAGAACATTATTTCACCGATTTGAAAATAATCCTATCGGGAGGAAAACCGGTTTCCAGTATACCAGATAGTGTTCCTAAGGGCTCACAGTCTGTCGACTTAACCTACACCATAAGCGATGTCGACCAGGCTGTTCGCGAAGAGCTAGATCATGCGAGTACTGTCTTTGTAACCCAAGCAGGAAAAATTCCGGAAGCAGGTTATCTGCTTTTTCCACCTGTTGCGGGAATTATTAGTTCCAATTTTGAACCCCAATTCGGAAAGAAAGGTGTGTATTGGACCTCGGTAAAAAATGAAGCCGTGAAATCGGTTCTAGATGGAACAATCATCTCTTCAAGTTACACTGTGAGCGATGGAAATACCGTGCTCATTCAGCACCCCAACAACATGGTTTCGGCCTATAAAAATTTAGCTGTTTTGCTAAAGCAAAATGGGCAGTCGGTGAAGGCTGGTGAAGGAATTGGTTGGGTAAGCGAAAACACCAACGGTCAAGGTCAATTCTATTTTGAAATTTGGAAAAACAGTGTTCCTGTTGACCCGAAGACCTACTACGCGTATTAAACGCGAACCATTTCTCCAAAGACTTTTACACGCGCATTCAATTTTTCTTCAGTCACTTTCAGCAATGCGTCAGGACCAAAATCCTCGCATGTAAAAGATGCCATTGCTGATCCGGTAACAATTGCCTTCTTCATAGCTGTGAAGCTGGTGTCATTCATCTTGGCCAAATACCCAATGAATCCACCTGCAAACGAATCGCCCGCTCCGGTTGGATCTACAACGTCGTCTAACAACATGGCTGGAGCAAAAAACACTTCGTCTTGACTGAATAACAAAGCTCCGTGCTCACCTTTCTTAATAATCAACGCCTTCGGTCCTAAGGTTAAAATTTTTGCAGCAGCCTTCTTCAAAGAACGCTCTCCGGTGTATTGACGAGCCTCTTCGTCGTTGATCGTAACCACGTCAACCATTCCGAATACTTTATCTAAATCTTCACGCGCAACGTCCATCCAAAAATTCATCGTGTCTAACACCACCAATTTCGGACGCTTATTCATTTGGTTCAATACTGCAATTTGCACCGCAGGAACCAAATTCCCTAACATCACGTATTCCGCATCTCTGTAGTTCTCTGGAAGGTTCGGTTCGAACGTCGCCAACACATTTAAGTCTGTAGCCAATGTATCGCGTGAGTTCATGTCCAAGTGGTACTTGCCAGACCAATGAAACGATTTCTCTCCCTCTTTAATTTGAAGTCCTGCCAAATCAACGCCTCTCGATTTCAATTCATTCATGAATGCCTCTGGAAAATCATCTCCAACTACACTCACAACACCGCAATCGCCATTCAAATAAGCCGCGGCCATAGATATGTACGTAGCAGCGCCACCAATAACTTTTTCGCGAGATTCAAACGGAGTAGCAATGCTATCAAAGGCTACAGTTCCAACAGTAATTAACTTCATAATTCAATTTTTTATTTCAAAAAAAAACCGCCCAAAAATACATTTGAGCGGTTGTTCAATATGGTGAACGCTATTATAAGCGAACGATTCCTTTGTGACGACGTTCGTCAGAAACTGTCAATTTCTTACGTCCTTTTCTTCTACGTGATGAAAGAACCAAACGGCCCTTTGCAGTAGACATTCTCTTGCGGAAACCGTGTTTGTTTCTGCGCTTTGTATTCGATGGTTGATAAGTACGTTTCATAATTTCTTGTTGTTAAATTTCCAACGGGACGGCAAATATACAAATAATTTTTAGTTCTCCAACTTTTTTACAACAATTGAAAGTTCATTCAATTGTAAATCGCTGATTTCAGAAGGCGCATCAATCATTACGTCGCGTCCACTGTTGTTTTTCGGGAAGGCGATAAAATCACGAATCCCTTCACTGCCGCCGAATAGCGAGCATAAACGATCGAATCCGAATGCCAATCCTCCATGTGGTGGAGCGCCGTATTCAAAGGCATTCAACAAGAATCCAAATTGCGCTTGCGCTTCTTCTTTTGTGAAACCGAGCAAGTCAAACATGCGCGCTTGCACATTTCTGTCGTGAATACGAATAGAACCTCCTCCAATTTCAACCCCGTTCAACACGAAATCGTATGCATTCGCATTCACTGCTCCAGGGTTTGTGTCTAACATATGAATTTGATCGGGCTTCGGTGAAGTAAACGGATGGTGCATCGCGAAATATCTTCCTTCCTCTTCGTTGAATTCCAACAACGGGAAATCCATAACCCACAATGGTGCAAATACTTCCGGATTACGCAATCCCAATCTTCCACCCACTAACAAACGAAGTTCATTCAATTGTTTGCGTGTTGTATTCAAATCACCCGAAAGGACTAGAATCAAATCACCTGGCTTCGTTTCGCAACGCTCGCCCCATGCGGCTAAAGCCTCTCCGTCGAAGAATTTATCTACGGAAGATTTGAAGCTTCCATCTTCGTTGCAACGAACGTAAATCAATCCTTTTGCCCCGATTTGCGGACGCTTCATCCATTCAGTAAGTTCATCCAATTGTGCACGCGTATAGCTCGCACAACCTGGGACGTTGATCGCAAGCACGGCTTGCGCACTATCGAACACCCCGAATCCCTTTCCTTGTCCAAGATCCGTAAGGTCTTTGAACGTCATGCCGAAACGAATATCAGGCTTATCACTTCCATACAAACGCATAGCCTCTGAATACAGCATGCGAGGAACCTCTGGAATATCAACATTCTTAACTGCTTTGAACAAATGACGAATCAACCCTTCAAACGTATTCAAAATATCTTCCTGCTCAACAAAGGCCATTTCACAGTCGATCTGCGTAAACTCTGGCTGACGATCAGCGCGCAAATCTTCGTCGCGGAAACAGCGCACAATCTGATAGTAGCGGTCGTATCCACTTACCATTAACAATTGCTTGAAGGTCTGTGGCGACTGAGGAAGAGCATAGAATTGTCCCGGATTCATGCGGCTTGGAACTACGAAGTCACGCGCACCTTCAGGGGTAGACTTAATTAAATAAGGCGTTTCAATTTCTAAAAACTCAAGACTATCTAAATACTTACGCGTTTCAATTCCGAGCTTGTGACGAAGCATTAAATTCTGCTTCAACGGGTTTCTGCGCAAATCGAGAAAACGCCATTGCATACGCAAATCATCTCCTCCGTCACTATCATCTTCAATGGTGAAAGGCGGCGTTAACGAGGCATTCAAGACTTTACATCCAGTCGCTTCAATCTCAATTTCACCCGTAAACATGTTCGCATTTTTCGAATAACGCTCAACCACTTTCCCTTCCACCTGAACAACAAATTCTCTTCCCCACTTGCGCGCTTCTTCACACAAAGCAGCATTGGTATCCATGTTGAAAGCCAACTGCGTAAGACCGTAACGATCGCGCAAATCAACGAATGTCATTCCACCTAAATCGCGCGAACGCTGAACCCAACCTGCCAAAACAACTTCCTTTCCTACATCTGAAATTCTTAATTCACCACAGGTTGCCGAACGATACATAACATTTATTTTTTGCAAAGATACTAATTTGAAAAGGTCTCAATGACCCATTTATTAAAGGCTTTCGGGTTCTGCATGTTCATGACATGGCCGGTGTTTTCATACACGACAAAACGATCATCCGGAATCTGATAATATTCCTTCAAACACAGAGCGGTTTTGAAAGGAATAATTTTATCGTTCCTTCCCCATAAAATATAAACGGGCGCACTCCACTTAAATCGATGCGCATTCAACTCTGTTTCGTGTTCATTCAAATAATTGAGTAAGGCTATTTTATTTGCCCGTCCAATAGCGAAATGCTGCTCGGCTACTTGATTAAAAACGAAACTTGGGATATGCATTGGTTTCTCCAATGACACCAGTTTTTTCACTTGTTGTCCTGTAGTCGGGTTTAACAGATCAATAGCATCTTTCGCACCAAGAGATGCAGCAACGCTATCAGTAAATGCCTTGTTGAAACATCCGGTTAGTCCGTCGTAACTCACATAAGCCTTCACTTTCTCGGGATACTTTTCCGCAAAACGAGCACCCACAAGCCCTCCGTACGAACTACCAATGACGATTAAATTTTCATTCGCCCATTTTTCTTTATTGAATTGAAGCATTTCATTCACCAAGTCTACTTGCATTTCAATGCTATAATCTGATCTGAAATACGTTCTTCCGTGACAGTTCAAATCAGGAGCTACAATGTTAAAATATTTTGAAAGTTCTTCAACGTTCGGGCTCCATTGCGCAATGGCGCCACCTTGGTAACCGTGAATGAGAAGAAGTGTTTTCTTTTTTGAATCAAACCGCTCTGGATTGGTCATGTAGATTGTCTTGAATTCAATATACGTTTCTCCGCTCATCGTCTCTGGACGATCGGAAATCTTCTCGTATTTATTCATTCCTGACTTTTCAAAAACTTTAGCCTGCATCTTCACGTGCACCGAATAAAGATTACACGAAGCGAAAAGAGCAGTTATTGCAAGCCATAGCAGAGAATTCTTCATGCGCTCAAAGTTACAGAATACTGAAATTGTTTTGATAACCCCGATGAATGAATTACTTTCGTTTCACAAATTTTGCTATGAACAAATTATCATTTCCATTTACGAAAATCAATGCCTACATCATTCTTGGTGGATTGGCGGTTGTGCTTTTCGGATATATCCTCATGAGTGGCGGTGGTTCTGCCGACCCAAACACGTTCAACGCCGAAGAACTTTTTAGCGCGCGTCGCATCACTGTTGCACCCATCGTTGTGCTTCTCGGGTACATTACCATTGGTGTTGGAATTATGTATCGCGGCAAAAAGAACCAATCTTCTGAGATCGAGAAACATTGAGCATTCTTCAAACCATTATACTTGCCATTGTTGAAGGGTTAACCGAATTCCTTCCTATTTCAAGTACTGGGCACATGATGATTGCTCAGAAAATCATGGGCGTTCCCTCTTCTGAATTCACGAAAGCATTTATCGTTTGCATTCAACTTGGTGCTATTCTTAGCGTAGTTGTTTTGTACTGGAAACGTTTCTTTCAAACTCTCGATTTCTACTACAAACTTGTTGTTGCATTTATTCCCGCAGCTGTTTTCGGATTTCTACTTTCAAAAAAAATAGACAACCTTTTGGAAAATGTTTTGAATGTTGGAATTGCACTTTTAATCGGCGGAATTATCTTTTTGTTTATTGAAAAGATCATTCGTGAACGTTCACTTCGCGAACCGAGCTACAAAAGCGCTTTCGTCATTGGACTCTTCCAATGCATTGCTATGATACCAGGAGTATCACGTTCTGCAGCAACGGTGATTGGCGGATTAACTCAAGGGTTGAACAAAAAAGCGGCAGCGGAATTTTCATTTTTCTTAGCGGTTCCAACTATGCTCGGAGCAACAGTTTTCAAATTGAAAGATGCGTACGAAGAGGTACCTGATTTTTTCAATTCAGAAAACATAAAACTTCTAGCAATTGGAAATGTCGTGGCATTTATTGTGGGACTTATAGCCATTAAAACTTTCGTAGCGCTGTTGACTAAATACGGATTGAAACCGTTCGGATATTACCGAATCGCACTAGGCGCAATAATCATTGGGCTCTATTTTGGAGGTGTGTCTTTGACACTTTAAGACAACAAAGACTTCAAATCTTTCGCAATTTCTTTTTGATCCCACGAGGATAATAAGTGCATGTTTCGCACACCAGCATCTTGCAAGGCTTTGGCCGTTGCAGTTCCGTAGGCAACACAATTCAATTTTGACAAATCATTTTTCTCCTGGGCAGCAAAGACGTTGGAAGGAGATGAAAACAAGTATATGCGCGCTTCAGGAAGAGCTGTTGCTAAACGTGTTTTTTTATAGGTTGAAACAATTTCGATCTGATCTTTATTGAAAAAACTTGTGGCTGAATTCAAGCTATCCTGCGCCGAAGGAAATAAGACACGCTCGCTTCCTGCTAAATGAAAAAACATACGCGCAATCTCTTCCGTGTTTGTTCCTTCACCCACAAAATCACATTCAAAAGGCACGGCTGAAGCCGTAGCAGGGCCTATGGCAGCATATTTCGCATGCGCATTGGTGGTGTGTTCAAAGAATGATCGGGCACCGTTAGAAGAAGAAAAAAACACCCAATCAAAGTCTTTTTCAATTTGAAAAGGAAGAAATTCAATTGAGATTAATGATTGACAAGAAGTAGTGTAATTCAAAATTGAAAGTTCCGCAACCAATTCTGCCGCGTCTTCCTCATTTCGACTTACAAAAACATCTATCATGTGTTTTGAATTAGACCTAAAAGATGATCAATGATTTGCTGCGGCTCTTCGTTTCTCATGCTGAAATAAGAAACTTGGTCGTTTACTGTTTTCGCAAAAGCCAAATGACATACATACGTTTCTCCTTCCTTCGTCGCATGAGCTCCTAAAGGCAATTGACATCCTCCGTTCATGCGCCGTAAAATCTCACGTTCAATGTGAACACACTCAACCGTTTGATGGTGGTTTAAATGATTCAAAATGGTAAGAATCTCTTCGTCTCCTTCTCTGCATTGTAGAGCTAAAGCGCCTTGTGCGGGGGCAGGAACAAATTGCTGCGCAGGTAAAATTTCAACATGAAATTCTGAAAGGTCTAATTCTAATCGCTCCACTCCAGCTCGGGCTAAGAGTATTGCATCGTATTGTTTCTCGCGCAATTTCTGAATGCGCGTCGGAACGTTTCCGCGTAAATCTTTCACTTCTGTTTTCGGGCAATGAAACGCAAGTTGAACTTTTCTTCGAACAGAAGAGGTTCCTACTATCGCATTTTCCTTCAAACCGAATGTTCGTTCGGTACTCACCGCATCCTTGTTTATCAAAAGAATATCTTCAACATTTGCGCGAATGGGAACACTAGCGATAACTAGTCCTTCAGGAGGTGTTGTCTCTAAATCTTTGTGTGAATGAACAGCTAAATCTACGCTTTTCGATAGCAAGGCTTCTTCAATTTCCTTGGTGAAGAAACCCTTTCCTTCCATCTTATCGAAACTCAAATGTTGGATTTGATCTCCGCGAGTTTTAATGATTTTCAATTCAACTTTGAAACCTAAATTTTCCAAAGCCGACTGGGTGTAATTCGCTTGCCAAAGCGCAAGATCGCTTCCTCGCGTTCCAATGACTATCGTTCTATTCAAGGGATTTAATGTTTTTGTACTTCTTCCAAAAGTACTGATTTCGCTAGCTTCATAGGAACTGATATATATTTCTTTTCCATGTAACTAATAATCTTGTCTACCAATTCGCGATCGTGTTCAGAAAGTTGCGCGAGCTCTTTTGAAAAAACACTTTCAACTGCTGTCTGACGAATTTCCTTGATGGTGTGTGGTATCTCGCTCATAGCACGCTCGATGGAGCGCTCTTGAAAGAGCTTCTTAAATTCATTCTTTCCTTTCTCAATAATTGCTACACAATCGTTGAGTGCTTCTTCACGATAAGAAATATTCTTTTGAACTTCGCGCTGCACTGCCAGCATATCAATGAAAGCAACCTCCGCAGATTGAGAAATTTCAACATCCACATTAGCAGGCAATGCCAGATCAATAACGGTTCGATGCTTTTTCGAAAGACACATGTTACTGAACATTTCCTTGCTCACAACCATTTCTGTTGAGCCTGTGCAAACCACTAAGGCATCGAAATCTGATTGGTCATTTTTCAATTCAGAAATGGCTAAAGCTTCTGAGTTGAAAGACTTCGCAATAGCCTCTGCGTTTTCTATTGTTCTGTTGTAAACAGTTACATTGGTGTATCCGTTTTCAGCAAGAAACTTAGCGAAGTTGGTGATGATCTGACCGGCACCAACTAATACAATTTTAGTCTTTAAATCGGGATGTTTCTCTTGGAATAACTTCCAAGCAATGGAAACAATAGAAACGGGTTTCTTCGATAGATTGGTATGCGTATAAACGTCCTTCGCGATGCGCACTGCATGCTGATTAAGCAATCGCAATGAATCTCCAGTCAACTTCATTCCTTCGCACTGTTCGTAGGCGTTTCTGAGCTGCGTAATAATTTCTCTTTCACCGATAATCAATGAATCGAGACTTGCAGCTACACGAAAAACGTGATCAGCGGTTTCTTCACCGTTGAAGCGTTGTGCCTTTTGAGCAACACCTTTGATGAAACTTTTGTCGTGCTCAGGAAACATAAAAGACAACAACTGTTGTGTAAATCCGGAACAAACAAAGTGAGAAACATCGAAGACCACTTCAACTCGATTGCAAGTTCCCAAATACATGAGTTCACTCATTTGAAACTCTTCCTTCGCCGCATCTAATCGAGCTTTCAATTCCTCATTCGGAATTGCAAATGAACCAATGGTTTCCAGAGGAAAATGATGGTGGTTCAAGGATATCGCTCGTAGATTATTCACAAGGCGCGAAGTTCGTCCAAGTAACACGCTACAATGTCATTTATTTGTCATTCTATCAACCAAAAAAGCCAACCCGAAGGTTGGCTTCTCTGTAAACAAAACCTAATCTATTACTGCTCAACCATGAATCGAACACTTCTCGTTACATCTTCACTGTTGACTTCCAATATGTATAAACCATTTGACAATTCATTCGCGAAGTTCAAGGTCGTTTGCAAGGTTCCGTCAATAACATAACGTTTGCTCTCAATCTTTCTTCCCAACGCGTCGTAAACTTTCACTTGAACATTGTCCGATTCAATTCCAGAAATATTCAAATTCAAGCCTGAACCGTTCGACGGATTAGGATAGACATTCAACTCAATCTCTTGCGAAGAATCTTGCGAAGCATCTTTCGGAGAATCTTGCGAAGCATCTTGTGAAGCATCTTGCGAAGCACCTTGTAAAACATCTTTCTCCGAATCTTGTCCAGCATCTTGCGAAGCGTCTGTAATCATTCCTGCACTTCCAATGATTGCCATGTATGTTACAGGACCCCATTGGTAGTTTGAACCGGTGTATGAGAATAAAGGAGCCGATTGCACCGCATATGTCTTGCCGTATTGCAAAGCAGTCACGGTATTCAAATTGATGTAGTTTGAAGCCGCTGCGCGGTTTTGCTCTATTGGTAATCCAACTGTTTGAAGTGTTAATGCATTCACTTCTGTAAATCTCCATCTCCAGTTGGTCACACCGCAAACCCATGGCAATGCAGCTACTACACTTCCGCGGTAGCGAGGTCCGTTCGACAATTGATCGGCGCTTCTTAAAGCTACGTTTGCAACAGGAGAAATAGTAATTGTTGAAGGAGCAAGTGCTGCTAACTCGACAACTTCGTTAACACCAGCACCATTCGGAATAGTGTAGATTGCAGTAACCAATACATTGTAGGTGCTTCCTGCATGAAGTGAAGGAGATACAGCAGTTACATTCAAGTAGTCGCTTGTTTGCGTTCTAGTGAATACCTGTCCAGTTGCAGTACCTGTAAGACCTGTCCATGTGTATCTGTATTGAACACCTGTTCCTCCGCAATAAGATGCTTTGAACAATGAGCATGTGCTCAATGTGCTTGGCCATGTAGAGCTGGTTCCGCTGTCTGCGCCGCCTCTTCTAAGATGTCGCACACAAGCTGAAAAGGCACCACCCGGATTTAAAACACCGTTATTATTTCGGATACCAATTCTGTATTCCTGACCAGCAATAAGATTCGTTGTTGTTAGTACTTCAGTACCTGGACCGTTTACAGTGTTTTCTACTTCAACCAAATTTCCATTTGCATCTTGAAGTTCAATCACAATATCGTTTACGTATGATCCAATAAAAATAGTAACTCCAGAAGATTGCGCGTTAAAATTGTACCACACATCTTCACCTGTTACACATGATGAATGTGCCGCGGCTGAAGGAAATGCACCTGCTAGTGTTCCGTAAAAACTACTGCAATATGAATACATGCCAGATGGCGCAAGAATTGAATTCGAGGGTTCTTCACCTGCAATGGTTGAAGGACATCCTTCATCTGCAAAGCCACTGCAATTGTCGTCAACACCATTGCACAATTCAGACGCACCAGGATAAGTAGTTGCTGCCGCATCGTTACAATCAGTATTGTTCAATGAGTATCCTGTTGAAGGGACTGAACAGAAGTTCGCTGTTGTTGTTGAACCGAATCCATCGCCGTCTGCATCCACATAATAAACGGTGCTTGTGTTTATAGTCAAGACCAATGAATCTGTCTGACAACCCGCAACTGAAATATACGTTCCGCTTGCCGTATAGGTTGTTCCATTCACAGACCATGTGTACGAATCACATGCACTTGCAGTCGTTGTGTTGCTTGTGCTTGGAGTGATCGTCAAAACTAATGTTTCCGTGTTACATCCAGTTACTGAAGTGTACGTTCCGCTTGTTGTGTATACCGTTCCATTCACAGACCACGTGTACGAATCACATGCACTTGCAGTCGTTGTGTTGCTTGTGCTTGGAGTGATCGTCAACACCAATGTCTCCGTGTTACATCCAGTTACTGAAGTGTAAGTTCCGCTAGTGGTGGAGGTAGTTCCGTTTACAGACCAGGTATACGAATCACATGCAGAAGCAGTCGTTGTATTATTCGTGCTTGGAGTGATCGTCAATACCAATGTTTCGGTGTTACATCCAGCTACGGAAGTGTAAGTTCCACTTGTTGTGTATACCGTTCCATTCACAGACCACGTGTATGAATCACATGCGCTAGCAGTGGTTGTGTTGTTTGAAAGAGGATTAACAGTAATTGTCATGGTAGCCGTTGAAGCACATTGTCCAGCTGTTGGAGTAAATGTATAAGTAGTTGTAGCTGTGTTATTCAATGCAGGCGACCATGTTCCTGTAACGCTATTATTCGATGTGGTTGGAAGTTCATTCAACGTTTCACCGGAACAGATTGCTGATACTTGAGTGAAGGTTGGTACCGTTGGCGTGTTAATCGTTGCAACAACTGTAATTCTCGGAGCAGAAACGTTCCAATTGTAAAAATATTTATAAGACGAACCTGTTCCAACTTCATCAATTATAGAACCGAAAGAGGCTAGCCCGAATGGAAAAGTTGGTCCATTAGACACTGCTAAATTTATAGAACCAGATATAACAGCTAAAATGCGATAATTCCCTGTTGGGATAGTCCAATTCAAATTTAGAGTATTCACACCTGATACAACAGGAAAAGTAATAGCAGGGAAGCCTGCAATGGCATTCCCTCCAGTAGTAAATAATTGAACAGTAATGTTATTCGATCCAGAGGCACTTACTTGAACAGAATTCAACAACATCGTATTTGTAACTGTAAACTCCAACCCAGCATTATCTGTAGTTGCATTGTTTGTTCCGATTGTGGTATTTCCTGCTACAAAATTGTTCGCAGCGTAATAAGTCGTCGTTGCGTTCAAAACAGGCGTGGTGTAACTGTTCCCTGTTCCCAAAGAAGTTCCTCCGTTTGCAGCCGCATACCAATTGGTTGTAGAACCTACTGGTTGGCAAACTTGACTCACCGATATATTCACAGACGCTGGAGCGCATGCTGTGGCGCCAACAGCTGTAACACTTGGTGTGCTTATAGTCAAATCTAAATTCTGTGTTTGACATCCGTTTACAGCAGTATAGGTGCCCGTTGTAGTATACGATTGACCGTTAACTGGCCATAAATAAGGTGCGCACGCCGTTAATGCTGATGTGCTCGTTGAACTTGTATTGATGGTTAACACCAACGTATTTGTAGCACAACCCGATACAGAAGTATATGTTCCGCTTGTGGTGTATGTCTGTCCGTTTACAGACCAAGTGTAAGAATCACAAGCTGTGATCGTTGTAATTGGTGTTGTATTCGGAGTTATAGTTAAAACCAATGTTTCTGTGTTGCAACCCGTAACAGAGGTATACGTTCCGCTAGTGGCATATGTCTGTCCGTTTTCAGACCACGTGTATGATCCGCATGCGCTAGCCGTTGTTGAATTGCTCGTGTTTGGGGTAATGGTTAAATTCAAGGTTGCTGTATTACACGGACCAACAAAATAGTAAACTCCACTTGTGTTGTAAGTTACCCCATTCGCTGCCCACGTGTACGTTCCACAAGCACTGGTTGTAACATCCGAATTAGTCGCATTAATTGTCGCAACTACTGGAATTCTAGCTGTTGAAATATTCCAATTGTAGAAATAAAAATAACGACCATTCTCAACTGCACCATTATCTTCAGAACTTGTAATTGATACAATACCCGCTGTTCCGATAGGAAAAGTAAATGGATCAGTTCTCGATAATTGAACTGTTCCTGCTGTCTTAATAATTCTATAGCCCGTGCCTGCTGGAATTGTCCAACCCAATGGAACAGTATTCGTTCCTGCTGTTGCTGTATATACTAAAGCAGCAACAGGTTGATTCAAATTATCTCGTAGTTCCAATGTGATGGACCCGGCACCGTTGGTATTGATCTGAACAGAATTTAATACAAATGGAGCAATTGCATTGAATCTCAAACCACGCTGATTTGTTGCAGAGCGATCAGCTGTTGAAAGCGCTGCACCAGCAGTGAATGTTGAATTCGCATAGTACGTCGTTGTGCTATTTAAAGTAGGAGTTGTAAATGTACTTCCTGTTCCTAATGAAGTTCCTCCGGTTGCAGCCGCATACCAATTGGTAGTTGATCCTGCTGGTTGACAAACCGCATTCACCGAAAGATTCACCGCCGCGGGAGCACATCCCGAGCCATTCACAGCTGTCATTGAAAATGGGGTAATACTCACAGTGTGGCTGTTAGAGTATATCGTTGGACAAGAACCCACAGTTGAACCAGCGCGATAATATCTCGTTGCTGTGATGTTCGGAGTTGTATAGGTTGCCGAAGTTGCTCCTGTAATGTTGGTGAAAGTAATATTGTCTGTTGAAGTCTGCCACTGAATGTTTCCTGTGTGACCTGAAACTGTTAACGTTGTATTGCTTCCTGAACAAACAGATGAAGAGCCAGTTATAGTGCCCGCTACAGCTGTATTCGTTGAAGTAACCGATCCATTAAATGTAAATGAGTTGACAGAAAACGTACCATTATTGTTCCCTGCATTCCAACCGTAAAGTCGAAAAGTAATGGCCGTTGTTAAATTTTGAAAACTCGTACCTGTTAGAGAAATCGTTTGGTTTTGAACATTCGTATTGGATAGACTGAAAGTCCAAATATTGGCTACATAGCCATCAACACTGCTTCTCAGCGCTAAATTTTGTGGCCCATTTCCACTGCGCTGAAAGGCCATAACTAAGCTTGTAAAGTCAAGATCGTAGCAATTACCCGGAGTGATTGTCCAGAAAAAATAATCTCCTGTATTAATATTTCCACTGGTTGTCCAATCATCTGCACTAAACCTATCCGTTGCATCGGCATTATTCACACCCCCACTTAAATCGAGTCCTGAAACTGTAATTCCGGTCGCAACGGTTTGTCCTGTCGTGTAAGGGGCATTGTTACTTGGATCTGTCCCAGTAATTGGATTCGTGTATATACTTTGAGATAACGCTAATTTAGTAATTGTGAAAAATACAAATACTAAAAAAATCTTAAAACGAGAGTTGTCGTTTTTCATAGTTGGGAGAATATTGAATGTCTTGGTTGCTTTCATGCGCTTCGCCTTTAATAAATGTTTCAATCTGTTCATTTTATTTAAAATGTTCATTTGAATTTCTATTTGGCTGCGAAAGTACCCCTTAACAAAGACCACATCTCCCACTTGTAAGTCCTGTTTTATCTAATAAAATCATGAATTCACGGAACGCGGGTGCGAAAACTAGAAAAGCCAACCCGACCGTTGGCTTTTCAGAATGACACCAGAGTGATTTATTTCTGAATGAGGATGCGAGCAGATTTCGTTGAAGTTCCAGATGTTACTTCAATCAGATAAAGTCCGTCCGATAACTCTTGTTCGAAGTTCAATTCTGTTTGAAGCGTGCCATCAACAACATAACGCTCACTTTGAATATTGCGACCCATTGCGTCAAAGGTGCGTACTACAACATTATCCGATGCAATACCTGAAATGCTAATGTTTAAATTCGTTCCATTCGACGGATTAGGAAATACGTTTAATTCAAGATTCTCCGAAAGATGCGATGCAAGGTCCTGCGGAAGGTCTTGCGAAGCACCTTGTGAAACATCTTTCTCCGAATCTTGCATAGCATCTTGCGAAGGATCTACGATTAGTCCAGCACTTCCAATAATACACAAGTAACTCACCGGACCCCACTGGTAGTTCGTGCCCGTGTAAGAGTAAATCGGCGCAGTCTGTACAGCATACGTCTTGCCGTATTGAAGGGCAGATATACTTGTGAGAGTTATGTAATTTGAAGCCGCACCGCGGTTTTGTTCAATCGGTAAGCCTGCGGTTTGAAGGTTAAGCGGATTCACTTCCGTAAATCTCCAACGCCAATTCGTTACACCGCAAACCCATGGCAAAGATGCAACAACAGCACCTCTGTAGCGCGGACCCGATGCACACTGATCGCTCGTGCGAAGTGAAGTCAATGGGTTAGCTGAAATCGTAATCGTAGTTGGAGTAGACGCCGGCATCTCGAACACTTCGTTCACGCCTGCGCCGTTCGGTATCGTGTAAATGGCAGTAACCAAAACATTGTACATGCATCCTGCTGGTAACATAGGTGTTACACTGGTCAGTGTTAAGTAATCGCTGGTTTGCGTTTTCGTGTATACCTGTCCGGCTGCAATGCCCGTTAAGCCTGTCCAGGTATATCTATACTGAACACCTGTACCTCCGCAATATGCCGCTTTGAAGACATTACACATACCTATGGTGCTTGGCCATGAAGCGCTTGTGCCGCTGTCTGATCCGCCTGCGCGAAGGTGACGAATACAACCCGAGAACTGTCCTCCTGCTTGGGCATTGCTATTGTAGTTTCGAATACCCACACGATACATTGCGCCAAGCGTTAAGCCCGTCTTAGTAAGCACTTCAGTGCCTATACCTAAAACGCTGTTTTCAACGTCAATTAGGTTACCGTTCGCATCTTGAAGTTCAATCACGATATCGTTCGCGTTACTTCCAATGAAGATGGTAACACCAGTTGACAACGTTGTGAAATTGTACCAACGGTCTTCACCAGTCACACATGTACTTTGAGCCAACGTGCTCGGGAAGGCACCAGCCAATGTGCTGTAGAAACTGCTGCAGTAACTGTACATGCTTGAAGGAGCAGAAAGCGCATTGTAAGGCTCTTCGCCTGCTATAGCAGACAAACATCCTTCATTAATATTTCCATCACAATTATCATCAACTGCATTCAAACAATTTTCAGATACAATCGGATTTATCGCAAACTGAGAATCGTCGCAATCACCGGTCAACAATGAATATCCTGATGATGGTGAAGTGCAAAAATTAGCAGTTGCTGAGGTCCCGTATCCATCACCGTCGGCATCTGCATAATACACCGAGCTAGAGCTAATGATTACCGAAAGTATTTCGGTATGACAACCACTAACTATTGAATACGTTCCACTAGTTGTATAGACCAATCCACTGACACTCCATGTGTAAGAATCACAAGCCGTTGCGTTTGTTGTATTGCTTGAAATTGGCGTAATGGTAAGAACTAATATTTCAGTGTGGCATCCAGAAACAACTGAATAAGTTCCGCTCGTTGTATAAGTCTGTGTATTCAATGACCAGGTATACGAACCACAGGCATTCACCGTAGATGTATTCGAAGAACTCGGAGTTATGGTTAGATTCAATGTTTCCGTATGACAACCATTTACCGAAGTATACGTTCCGCTTGATGTATACGTTTGACCATTTACAGACCAAACGTACGAGTCACACGCTGCGATTGTTGTTGAATTAAAAGACGTCGATGTAATAGTCAAGACTAAAATTTCCGTATGACATCCCGTTACAGAAGTATAAGTTCCTCCCGTTGTATAGGTCTGTCCGTTCACACTCCAGGCATAAGAACTGCATGCATTGACAGTTGTTGTGTTTGAAGAATTCGCTGTTATTGTCAGCGAGAGAATTTCAGTATGACAACCACTTACGACTGAATAGGTACCACTGGTTGTATACGTTTGACCATTTACAGACCACGTGTAAGATCCACAAGCACTAGCCGTTGTTGTATTCGAAGTACTTGCAGTAATTGTTAAGTTCAAGATTTCGGTGTGACAACCCGTGGTAATAGAATAACTTCCAGAAGTAGAATACGTCAACCCATTAACACTCCAAGTATAAGAATTACAAGCGCTAGCAGTTGTGGCATTCGAAGTAGATAATCCTTCATCAATAGTGTTATTGCAATTATCATCTACACCGTTGCACACCTCGGAAACACCAACGTGTATTGAAGCATTCGTATCGCTACAGTCTCCAGAAATTCCTGCGATAGCGGTATAACCCACTCCCGGATTCGTACAAGAAGTTGTTTGAGAAACGTAATAGCCATCTGCGTCTGCATCTAAATACCACGCGGTTGCAGCAACGCACGACCCATCGTTTATTGTTGCACTTGGATTGTAATTACAGGCTGAAACTATTGTGCATCCTGGAACTCCGCACGAGTGTCCGACTAATACAGAACTCGAGTAACTCGGTGTTCCACCGCATGAAATAAATTGAAGTCTGTAATACGACTGCGTCGAATGCGTTGTAGTTAATGTCGAAGCGGTAGCACCAGAAATATTTGCCCAACTTGTTCCATTCAAACTCGATTGCCAATTCAATGTTATTCCAGTTAACGCTCCTGAATAGTTTGTTGAAAGCGTAAATGTTTCCGGATTGCAAACTGTAGGAGCAGATGTTGAGGCAGTCACTCCTGTTGGAGCGTTAGCTCCAATGACATTAACAACTGCCGTTGCTGAAGAAGAACCGTTCGAACAACCCGTTGACGTGTTTGTGTATTGTAGACTATAAGTGGTTGAAACTGTTGGTGCAACAGTTTGTGAAAATAAGTTATATCCGCTGGCTATTTGTGTATTTCCCGATCCAGAATTCTGATTCCAGGTGGTCAAAAAATTCGTTGGAGGAAACAGTCTCCAAGCTTGACTTGTGGTGATTGAATTCGAAAAATAATCTAACCCTGTCGGAGAAATTCCTATGGTCTTCGATCCGTTTTGAACACCCACTGAATTGGGTCCCGATTGAATATTGTTGTCTATAAAAACATCTACAAGTCCCAGGGTTTCATATAAGACAACGCGTGCAGAAAAAGTAGGAGATGAACTTGAGCAACAAGCATTCACATCCTTGTAATACAAGACAAATCTTCTGTTCGGCGCATACCCTTCAGTCCAATAATAAATATCACCTGTTGCAGAACCGTTTGTTTCATTTCCAAAATAATGATCTCCGGCCATTACCGCAATCATATTTCCTGGATTGTTGGTATTTGGAAAAGTCCCTCCCAGATTGCTGAATACATTCTGACCCAACTGACCACTGGTAGTCCCATATCCGAGTATAGGTCCAAAAATTAAAAATCCATTTGTACTTACCGCTAAACTGGAATAGTTGTTTCCGAAAAAATTAAATGAAAATCCAACTGGCACATTGTCCCAACCTCCATTATCCAAAGTTCCACCACCTAAAGGAACGGTGGAAACTCCATTTGTGCAAAGTGAAGATGCTGAAATTGGAATTGTAGTTGAAGCATAGGCTCTTGAGGAAAAAACATAATTGCTTGCACTTAATCCACTATTTATAACAGCTGATGTTCCAACACAAACAGGTGAAGTTGTAACCTGCATATTCGCTTGAGCTAATGGGTAAACACCCACACTCAAGTAACCGTAGGATACACATCCGTTATAAACTCCAGAACCCGCGCCTGTAACTTTAAATTCAGACGTTTCTGATATCGTACAGTTCAAGGTATAACCACTCGTGGTGACATTGGTAACGCTTGGTGTTTGCACTTCCCAGGTATAAGTAATATCTGGATCAATAGAAGAATTCGCAATGAGTGAAATGGCTCCGCCTGTTTCGCAAAACAGAGGGGTTGATGAATTAATGACAATGGTCGGTGGGCCAACCGTAATAGATGCTTGAGAAGAACATCCTGATGCATTTGTTCCGGTCACTGTGTAAGTTGTTAAAGCGGAAGTCGTTGAACTAATCACTGCGCCACTCGTGCTGCTCAGCGATGGTGATGCATTCCAAACATAGGTTGTTGCACCCGCTGCAGTGAGCGTTCCACTTCCACAAAACACACCGTTGTTAGATGCTGTAACCGTCACAGTAGGATTCGTACTCACCGTTGCACTTATCGGAGAAGAAGTTACGGAAAGCCCAGATGCCGAGCAGGAAATTATACATCTGTACAATTGTGTTACCGTGTTAACACCAGTAGCATAAACATTTTGGGTTGCACCTGAAACAGGATTCCATGAAGTTCCTCCGTTAGTAGATGTTTGCCACTGATAAGTGTATTCACTTATGGCGCCGGGAACAACAGTTAATACGAATACTCCTGTTCCGCACTGAACAGTAGGATTAGCGGAAATAGAGCTAACAGTTGGAGTTCCAGAACATGCAGCAAGCGCAAATTCATCGGCTCCAATATCCGGATTAGCACTGCGTGCAGCAGTGTCGTAATCTACGGTAACACCGGTCCCCGTTGCGCCGGTTCCATTGAATGGAATAATTCCTGAATTCAAGACGTTCAAGTGCAAATCGGTTGAGGAAACGAAAGGCGGATTGATCGAAATTCCATTCAAATCTTTTCCGGTATTTGTTTTCCATGTTGAAAGCGATTCGGCATTGCTCCCGTTGTAAAAACCTACACTTCCCGAAGGAACATAGTAATCGTTGTTGTTCACTGCAGCGCCAGAAATATTAGCTGTAGCCAATGTGTACATTCCGAAAGCGTTTGAACTTCCAATTGAATTAACGAGAATATTATTTCTGAATGAAGTAAGCGCAATCAAAGCAGAATTCAGCGTTACGCAAGAAGAGAAAGGCTGAGCAACAGTTCCAGAGCTGCTCGCAGTTGAAAGAGCTATGGTATTATGGTCAATGGAGTAACCTGTAAATCCAACAGAACTATAAATTCCATGAGAGGCATACTGACTTACACTTGAAGAAAAATTAGCTGCAACAATATCGCGAATGAAATTGTTTTGAATGAAACCTGACGTATTTCCCGTGGCACTTGAAATGTAAATTCCAATCGTAGCCCATCCCGACGCATTCGATTGTTGCAAATCGTGAACACTATTGCGAAGAACTCGAACGCCGAAATTATTCGCAGCTATTTCTATTCCATATACATTGGCTGAATATCCTGTTCCACTGTATTCACCTCCGCGAATATCGTTTCCCTCAATTAGTGCGGAACCGGTCGAAGTGGCTGTGTTCGATACATATATTCCACGCTGACCAATGTTCTCTCCTGTAGTAGCAGATCCAATTGTATTGTTTCGAATAATTAATCCTGTATTCGGATAACTCACCGATGCGCCGTTGGCAAATATTCCAACATAACATCTTCGAATTTCATTGTTTTCCAAAAGAGTATTCAAGCTTGAATATGCACCCGTAGTTAGGGTTGTGGTGCTGTAATTCGAAAGGTTAATTCCGTATGACGCAACAACAGAAGTAGCACTGTTTCTACTTCCCACTATAACGCAATTTTTCACCGTCACATTGCTTGCTCCGTTCGTACCTGAAAGGTTTCCAGATGACAAGCGAATACATGCAACAATATTTGAAGAAATAGCACTCTGTATAGTTAAGTTTTTTGTGCCAGAAGTTGCAGGGTCATCTCCATCTATGGTCACGTTATCAGCACCATTTAATTCAATAATTCCTCTGTTCGTAGTTGGTGAACCGGCAGAGTTAATGGTGAAGTTTCCACCAGATGGCCTTACAACAATGGATGTATAATTACTTGGTGAAGCCGATTGAAGTAAGGCGGTTGCCGAAGCAGGTTCCGTGGTGTTTCCAACGATTGAAATAGTTATTGCACCTTGATGTGTTCCTGCATTAACCGCTGCGAATGCGCTGCTCAAGGTTGTATAGGTCGTAGGACCCGCTGTTCCTGCAGTAGCTGTTACACTTACTTGCGCAAAAACACTTGCAGTCAAACAACTCAAAAAAGCAACTAAAAATAATTTTTTCATTTCACCCATTCTATTTCACATGTTGAGATTTTCTCAAAGGTAATTCAAACTGCATCCGAACGAATTCATTTTCGAATTACATTTTGCGAAAAGCAGAAAAGCCAACCCGAGGTTGGCTTTTCTTTTCTAATTAAACCTAATCAGTTACTGCTCGACCATGAATCGAACACTTCTCCTTACATCTTCATTGGTGACTTCCAATATGTAAAGTCCATTAGATAATTCACTCGAGAAATTCAAAGTTGTTTGCAACGTGCCATCAACAACAAAGCGCTTGCTCTCAATCTTTCTTCCCAATGCATCATATACTTTCACCTGAACATTGTCTGAAGTTATTCCCGACAAGCTCAACGTCAATTCATCACCATTTGTCGGATTCGGAAAAACACTGAGTTCTAGATTCTCCGAAAGATGCTGTGCAAAGTCCTCCGGAAGGTCTTGTGAAACATCTTTCTCCGAATCTTGCGCTGCATCTTCCGAAGGATCTACGATTAGTCCAGCACTTCCAATAATACACAAGTAACTCACCGGACCCCACTGGTAGTTCGTGCCCGTGTAAGAGTAAATCGGCGCAGTCTGTACAGCATACGTCTTGCCGTATTGAAGGGCAGATATACTTGTGAGAGTTATGTAATTTGAAGCCGCACCGCGGTTTTGTTCAATCGGTAAGCCTGCGGTTTGAAGGTTAAGCGGATTCACTTCCGTAAATCTCCAACGCCAATTCGTTACACCGCAAACCCATGGCAAAGATGCAACAACAGCACCTCTGTAGCGCGGACCCGATGCACACTGATCGCTCGTGCGAAGTGAAGTCAATGGGTTAGCTGAAATCGTAATCGTAGTTGGAGTAGACGCCGGCATCTCGAACACTTCGTTCACGCCTGCGCCGTTCGGTATCGTGTAAATGGCAGTAACCAAAACATTGTACATGCATCCTGCTGGTAACATAGGTGTTACACTGGTCAGTGTTAAGTAATCGCTGGTTTGCGTTTTCGTGTATACCTGTCCGGCTGCAATGCCCGTTAAGCCTGTCCAGGTATATCTATACTGAACACCTGTACCTCCGCAATATGCCGCTTTGAAGACATTA
The DNA here is from genome assembly GCA_044349305.1 of Flavobacteriales bacterium. Taxonomy (GTDB): domain Bacteria; phylum Bacteroidota; class Bacteroidia; order Flavobacteriales_D; family Sanyastnellaceae; genus CAIZGX01. The sequence continues at coordinate 1,751 of JBIKRF010000005.1, read as the reverse complement.
CACATACCTATGGTGCTTGGCCATGAAGCGCTTGTGCCGCTGTCTGATCCGCCTGCGCGAAGGTGACGAATACAACCCGAGAACTGTCCTCCTGCTTGGGCATTGCTATTGTAGTTTCGAATACCCACACGATACATTGCGCCAAGCGTTAAGCCCGTCTTAGTAAGCACTTCAGTGCCTATACCTAAAACGCTGTTTTCAACGTCAATTAGGTTACCGTTCGCATCTTGAAGTTCAATCACGATATCGTTCGCGTTACTTCCAATGAAGATGGTAACACCAGTTGACAACGTTGTGAAATTGTACCAACGGTCTTCACCAGTCACACATGTACTTTGAGCCAACGTGCTCGGGAAGGCACCAGCCAATGTGCTGTAGAAACTGCTGCAGTAACTGTACATGGCGCTCGGTGCTGACAATGAATTGAAAGGTTCTTCACCAGCGATAGTAGAAGGACAACCTTCATCTACAAAGCCGCTACAGTTATCGTCTACGCTGTTGCACAATTCAGTAGCTCCAGGGTAAGTAGTTGCAACGGCATCGTCACAGTCGGTATTGTTTAGTAAATATCCTGTCGGTTGCACGCATGCAAGTTGAGAAACAGAAGCGTTTCCAAACCCATCCCCATCTGCATCTGCGTAGTATGTTGAAGCAACGGGTATTGTAACCGTTACTGCTAAATAACTTGGAGATTCACATCCCGCTATCGTTTGTGTCGCGTAATATGTTGTTCCAGTTACAAGCAGAGTTGTACTTGCCATCGCAGGTCCACCAGTATTCGAAGCATACCATTGCACTGATGTTCCTGTTACTTGAATACTCGCTATGGTTGAATTCAATGTGCTGCAAAACGTTTGCGAAGCAGCGCCTGTAGGTGCATTCACTAATGCTGGTTCTGTGACAATAACTGTTGTACTTGATGTACATCCGTTCACGTCTGTTACGGTATACGAATGTGTTCCAGCAGAAACCGTATACGTCCCAATTCCTGTGTATGGCGTTGTTCCTCCAGTGGCAGTTACTGTCACCACGGCTGTTCCTCCGAAGCAAGAAATACTTGTTGCAGATGAACTAGCCGTCAACGCAGAAGGTTCAGTAATGGTTGTTGAAGTGGATGTTGTACATCCGTTCGCATCGGTTACAGTATAGCTATATGAACCAACGCTCACAGTGTAGTTCCCTGTTCCTGTATAAGGCCCTGTTCCACCCGAAGCAGATACAGTAATGATTGAATTACCACCGTTACACAATACTGGACTAGAAGAGATAGAAGCGGTTAACCCCGATGGTTGTGTTACAGTAATACTTGTTGAAGCCGAGCAACCGTTCGCATCTGTGATTGTGTAAGAATATGTTCCTGCTACAACACTGAAGGAGCCTGTTCCACTGTATGGACCTGTGCCGCCTGCTGCTGTTACAGTGACAGTGGCCGTTCCGCCGTTACATGAGATACTGGTTGAAGTAGAACTTGCAGTCAAGATTGTTGGTTCAGTAACCGTAATGCTTGTTGTTGCCGTACATCCGTTAGCGTCGGTAACTGTGTAAGTATGAGTTCCCGCGCTTACTGTGAAGTTGCCTGTTCCCGTATATGGACCAGTACCACCGTTTCCAGTTACAGTAACAGTGGCTGTTCCTCCGAAGCAAGAAATACTTGTTGCAGATGAACTAGCCGTCAACGCAGAAGGTTCAGTAATGGTTGTTGAAGTCACCGTGATACATAGATTCGCATCGTATACAGTGTATGCGTGCGG